>CAZFTH010000030.1:0-13490 GCA_964521745.1 uncultured Peptostreptococcaceae bacterium | reverse complement strand
GACAAAAAAGCTAGAGAAATAGTAGCTTATGCCATTCAAAAGTGTTCTGCAGATCATGTGGCTGAGACTACTGTAAGTGTTGTAAGTCTACCAAATGATGAAATGAAAGGTAGAATTATAGGAAGAGAAGGAAGAAATATAAGAACATTAGAAACACTTACAGGAGTAGATTTGATAATTGATGATACTCCAGAAGCAGTAGTATTATCGGCTTTTGATCCAATTAGAAGAGAAGTTGCAAGAATTGCACTTGAAAAACTCATAGCTGATGGAAGAATTCATCCAGCTAGAATTGAAGAAATGGTAGAAAAAGCTAAAAAAGAAGTAGATAATATTATTAAAGAAGAAGGCGAAAAAGCTGTATTTGAAACAGGAGTATATGGTTTGCACCCAGAACTTGTTAAACTACTTGGTAGATTAAGATACAGAACAAGTTATGGACAAAATGTACTAAAACATTCAGTAGAAATAGCTCATTTATGTGGAATTATGGCAGCTGAAATCGGTTCAGATGTAAAACTTGCCAAAAGGGCAGGCTTATTACACGATATTGGTAAAGCGGTAGACCACGAGATGGAAGGAACACATGTAGAAATAGGAATGGATTTGTTAAGAAGGTATAAGGAACCAAAGGATGTAATTCATGCTATGTCTACTCATCATGGTGATTATGAGCCACAATCAGTAGAAGCAGTACTTGTTACAGCAGCAGATGCTATATCAGCAGCTAGACCAGGTGCGAGAAGAGAGACTTTAGAAGCATATATTAAGAGATTAGAGAAATTAGAGGAAATTGCAAATTCTTATGAAGGTGTTGAAAAATCTTATGCTATTCAAGCAGGAAGAGAAGTAAGAATTATAGTAAAACCTGATAATGTTACCGATGATTTCTTACCATTATTAGCAAGGGACGTAACCAAGAAAATAGAAAGTGAGATGGAATATCCAGGGCAGATAAAAGTAAGTATAATTCGAGAAACAAGAGCAGTTGATTACGCTAAATAAATCTGATTTCAATAGGGACTCGCAAGAGTCCCTTTTTTAGTGTAAGATAGTATAAAGTCAACAATCAGGAGGAAATATATGAAACTTTATTCGAGTAATATAATATCTGACGTTGAAGCTCTAAGAGTAAAAGAAAGTGAGCGAGAATTTTACAAGTATCTAAAAAATAAGCTTTCAGGAATTGGAATTACTAAAATAACTCCCTTTGAAAACTTTTATTCTGATTTATATTATGAAGAAGATGGTCATATTTTATTTATAAAGTTTATGGATACTCAAGAAGAAACATTTTCTATATTAGAAGAAGAGTTAATTGAAATAATGAAAGAAGAGTACGACTACTTTGAAGAAAAAGTAAAAAGTATATATAAAAACATAAATGTAAATTATGTATATATAATGCCTTATGTAGATTTATCTTCTTATAAAGACATTTTTGTGAAAACTCATATAGTTGATTCAATAAAATTTGCTTTAATAAAAGAAGATATTAGTAATTTAAAAAAATATTTTTCTAAAAAAAATGAAGATATTCATTCAAATTTATTTAGATACTATATAGCTAAAGAATATTATGTTATAAAAAAAGAAGATGATAAAAGAATTTTAAATAAAGAGTTTAAAAAAATAATCTTTAATTATAAAGAACATGAATATCAAGCAACTTTTCTGACAGATAAGCAAATAACAAGAGTTAATTCTATAAGATACGGAAATGCACTTTTTATAGGTCCAGCGGGTTCTGGAAAAACTACTACGCTAGTTGCAAGGTTGATTAAATTATCTAGAATTTATGATAAAGATAAGTTTTTGTTTTTAACATTTAATAAACAGTTAATGCAAGATATAAGGTCGACTTTAGATATGATGGATTTTGAATTAAATAATATAGAGATTATTAACTTTCATAGTTATATTTTAAATTTATCCAAAAACTATGGATTAAAAATAGATAAAAACAATCCTAAAACTTTTGATGAACAATTTGAAACTATATTTACAAAAACTAGCCAAATATATAAAAACCAACATATTTATAAAGGAATAATAATAGATGAAGCTGAAAATTTCAAGGAAGAATATATAGAATTTCTTAGAAACTTACTGTATAGGACAAAACATTTTTTTATGATTTCTTCTGATAAAGCAAAAGACATTAGAGGATTTATGAATCATTTTACTGGAGGATGGGAAAATTTAGAATATGCAGAAATAGCTGAGTTTAATAAAAATTATAGGTGTACTAAAAACTTGTCTGAATTTACAAATAGTTTTATTGATAATGTACTAAAATATACTGATGAAAAAAAATTGATTTTACCTCAAGATTATTATATAAAAAGCACTTCATTAAGACATAAAGGCTTAAGTACAGAGTTTATAAAATGTGATACTGTGGAAGATAAACTAAATAGCATAATTGAAATAATAAAAAAACTTCTTAAAAAAGGTATGACTCATAGTGATATTTGTATTATATATCCCTTTAATAAAAGAAGAACTAAAAGTAAATCTGTTATTTATTTTCAGTATCTTCTAAAAATGGCTTTGGAAGAAGCTGGAATAAATTTTATGATAGCAAATGAAGATTTTACAAATCTGACTTATAAGTCTGGTATAAGTATATCTAATATTTTTTCTATAAATAATTTAGAATATAAGGTAGTAATTCTTTGTGAACTTGAAATGCTTTATGCCCATGGTCTATCAGATGATTTTTCTTATACAGATTCTTTGTCCTTTATAAAAAATATAAATATTGTCTATACTGCCATTACAAGAGCTACAGAAGAACTATATATTTTTACTTTAATGGATGATAAGGATAGCAATATTTTAACTTTGTTAAAAAAACAATAAAACTTTTCGAATATAATTGAATGTTCTGAAAATACGTTCTATAATTTAAATAAAAGATAATAGGAGGGATTATAATGAATTATTATTTAGAAAAAACAAATATGCTATCTATTTTTATGAAAGGTAAAAAAAATGCTTTTACTTTAATAGAATTAGTAGCAGTTGTTACGCTTCTTATGTTGATGGCTTCATTAGCCCTGCCTAAATATACAGATATAGTAGATAAACAAAGACTAAAAACGGATGCTTCTACAGCAGTTCAACTTGCTAGTATTGCAGAAACTTGGTATTTAGAAAACAAAACATCAGCTACTTTTGATGAGACAAAATTAAATGATTACATAAAAAAGACATATGGAGGAGTAGAACCAAAATCACAGTACTTAAAAGATAAAAGCTTTTTAGTATCTTTAAATGAAGGTAAGGCTACAGTAAAACTTGAAAGTATAGAATTTGTTAAAAATGGTATTTTTAATGAAGAATCCATTGAAAGTACAAATTTAGTAGCTAGTCCAATTGAAGAATGATGAGGAAACGGTATGATTAACAAAAAATATTATGAAGAACAAAATAATAGTATTTGTGAGACTGTGCCTGAATATAATACAAATTATAATACGGTAAAATCAAATGAAAAAGTAGATGAAATTCTTGATTTTATATTGAGGAGTGCCATAGATTTATCAGCTAGTGATATTCATTTGGAATCCATTTCTTCATCTATGGTAGTTAAATTCAGAATAGATTCTATGCTAAGGACTTTTTTGCTTTTAGATAGCAGATACTCAAATCAAATAATACGTTTTATAAAATTAAAATGTAATATTGATATCAGTAAGACATTGCATCCGCTAGAAGGTAGGTTTAGTTTAGACTTCTCTCAAATATCTATAGATTGTAGAATATCAATAATTCCGACAATAAAAGGTGAAAAGTTAACTATACGATTACTTAATATTAATGATTCTAAATTAAACATAGAGGAAATAGGTTTTAGCAAGGAAGAGTTGGATTTAGTAAAAACTAAAATAAACTTAATGAGTGGGTTTGTTTTAGTTTGTGGGCCTACAGGAAGTGGTAAATCCACCACTTTATGTGCTTTGATAAATGACATAAATGATGGGACGAAGAATATAATAACAATTGAAGATCCAGTGGAATATTTTATAGATGGGGTAGTTCAAGTAAATATTTCTAAGAATGAGGACTATAGATTTAGCAATATGTTGAAATTCTCACTAAGACAAGATCCTGATGTGCTTATGATAGGTGAGATAAGAGATGATGAGACGGCAGATATAAGTCTTAAAGCAAGTATTACAGGACATTTAGTTTTTTCAACTATTCATACAAAGTCTTCAGTAGGTGTAATAGAAAGATTAGTAGATTTAAAAATGCAACCATATCTTATTGCGGATGCTGTTTCTCTGATTATAAATCAAAGATTAGTTAGAATTTTATGTGACAAATGCAAAACTATAGATTCAGCGTCTAAAGATTTATTTTCTAATGATACTGTTTATAAAGCGTGTGGATGCCAAGAATGTCTTGGAACAGGATATAAAGGAAGAAAAGCAGTGTTTGAAATTTTAGAAATTACAAATACAGATGCGGAATTGATAAGGACTAAGAAATGGGATAAGCTTGAAAATAAATATGTATCTCTAGAATCAAAGATTATTAGCATGATAAAAAGGGGTGATACTTCAGTTGAAGAAGGATATCGTTACATCTTTTAAATTTATTAATAGAGCTAATAAATTATCTTATGATGAAAAAGCAAAGCTATTTGAAAATTTTTCAATTTTACTTAAAAGTGGAATTCCAATTATTAAAAGTATAGATATAATTCAGCAGCAAAATGATAAATTGAAGTTTTTAAATGAAATAAAGGAAAACCTTTTCACAGGAAAATCTCTAAAAGATTCTATAAGTCAGACGCAATGTTTTGATGAACTATCAATTACATTAGTAGATGTCGGAGAGAAGACAGGGCGATTAGATGAAGCTTTTGAAAAACTATCAAAATATTATAGGCATTTAGATGAAACCTATAAAGAAATAAAAAGTGCATCTTATTATCCTATTTTTATTTTATCAATGCTGATATTTTTATTTGGATTTATAATACTTTATTTTGTGCCTAATGTAATATCCTTATATGGTGGAGAAATCCCAAATGTTGGCGGCTGGTCTTATTTACTAATTAAAACTTTTATTTTTATTAAAAATTATTTATTAGAATTACTTTTTTCAATCATAATATTTATTGTATTTTTGTTTAAAATAATTACTTTGTATAAAAAGCCTATATTTTTTTCAAGGCTAAAATATAAATTCCCTATTCTTGGGAATTTAATATTTAAGCAAAAAATTAATAATTTAATATGGGCATTGGAGATTATGTTAACGTCTGGAATAGATATTTTAAATGCTTTGTCTGTGCTAGAAAATGTAAGTAAAGATTATTTGCTTTTAGAAAAACTTCAAATAATCCAAAATAATATATTAAAAGGAAATAGTTTATACGATAGTGTTATAGAGGCAGGAATAAATGAACATAATTTATTGTATTTTGTAAGCATAGGTGAAGAAACAGGAGATTTAGAAAATAGACTTAGAAATTTGACTTATTTATATACACAAGAAATAAAAAGAAAAACTAAAGAGCTGACATCTTTAGCACAACCTGTTTTTATAGCTATAGTAACTTTGGCAATAGGAATTACTATGCTAGCCATAGTGATGCCATTACTTGACTACAACCTACTATATAGTATATAGGAGAATATATATGAAGAATAAAATATTGATTATAAGCTTATTAGTAGTATTTTGTTTAAATATAAAATTGATATCAGAAAATTATAGATTGAAAAATGAGTATAAAATTCTTTCATCAACAGTAGTGCCTATATATAAAGAAAGTGTAGATATAGATAATAAAAATTTATCAAACTTGCATAAGTCTACTTTACTTATAAAAAAGCTAGATATAAAAGAATTGAATACTATAGAAGTTACTTCTGAAGCCCTTATACTTACTATAGAAGTATCAACTATTGAAAGAATAAGAGAAATTGAAAGTACCTTGTCTGATGAACTAGAATTAGGCATTCCAGAAATGGAGTTGTATTTTGATAATAAAAAGATAAAAGGCATGCTTAGATACAGGGGTGCTAAAATATGAAGAAAAATAATCTAATAATTATATTACTAATTGTTGTAAATGTTATAGGAATAATAATACCTTATACTTTTAAAAATCAAAAATTATCAAATAGTATTAAAAATTTGCAATCAATAAATAAATCAGAAACAATAAGTGTAAAAAGCAATAAGATAGACTATGAAAGCTTAGAAAAACTCCAGGGCATAATTAATAAATCGGGAATAGAAGATGTAAATATAGAAACTGTGATATCAGATAATTTTGGAATGAAAATTAATTTTTCGAGTAATATAGAAGCTTCCAGTGAATTGATATCAAATTTATATGATATGAAGAAAACTATATATGTAATAAATTCTAAAATATATTCTGACAATACTTTAAAATCATATATAGAACTAGTTGTGAAAAATAGGTGATATATGAAAAGAAATGGCTGGCTTATTTCGGATATTATAATAAGTATTAGTTTAATTTTTTTATTTATTTTACCTCTTATGAATATATATAAATCTATTAATTATCATATGAAACAAGAAGAGAAAAAGCAATTATCTATACAATTTTTAGAAAACTCAATTGAGCAAATATTAGCCTCAAAATATATAGATTTGCCAATTAGAATAACTGATGAGAAATATGAAATAATAGTTACTGAAATTGATAAAGACCATGAAAATATTTCAAAGCTTAATGTTGATATCAATGAATATAATGGGGACTATATACATAGTTTTACTTTATATAAAGAGGTAGATAATGAAAAATAAGAACAATGCTTTTACTTTATTTGTAGTAGTTGTTGTTATAGCTGTATTTCTTTCTATAAGTATTTGTGTACTATCTATGGCTATAAATATTAATAAAATATCAAGTCATAAAATACAATTTATAGGAAGAAGTTATATGCTTAAATCTAGTTTGATTTATCCTGAAAAAATCTTAAAAAAATATTACGAAGAAGCTTTTAACAGGAGCGTTTTATCATTAAAAAATAAATATAAAAACTATAATCAAGAAGACTTAGAGTTTTATATAGAAGACATCCAAAAAGATTATAAACGATTGATAAAAGATGACTTGTATTTTATCAATCAAATAAGGATTTATATAGATATTAACAAGATAAATGTGGATCAATGTGTATTTAGAGTTACTGAATTTAAACTTAAGGATACCAATAATATAAGTATTAAAATAGAGTCTAAATTTGATAGTAGAGACTATATTAATAGTCATACTGCAGTATATATAATTCATTTAGTAAATTTTTCTGTAGATGATATTTATAACATAGTAAACGGTGATATTGACTTGTTGTGGGAAAAATATAAAGATAATGTTATTAAGGAGAAAGACTATGTCGAGCATGAGTAATAGAGGATATACATTAGTTGAGCTTATAATAGTAATTTCTCTTTTACTTTTAATTAGTATGCCAATTGTTGCATATAATAATTATGAAAATTTCACGACAGAATTTGCTATTAGACGCTATGTCAGTGATATTAGATATGTGTATAACAAAAATACATTTGGGGATATAGATTGCTGTTTAAAGTATGTTTATGAAGATAAGCTATCAACTAAAAAAGTAATAGGATATTCTGTAAGTGAAAGAAATGTAGCAAAAAAAACTGTTTATTTTCCAAATAACTTAGAAATATCAGGAGAAACAGATGATTTGTTGAAATTTAACAGAAATGGAAGTTTGAAAATAAAAGGCGAGACTATAAAAATAAAAAATATAAAGACTATGGATTATTACAAGATTACAATTGTACCCATAAGTGGAAGAGTGGCGATATATAAAAATGAAAATGAAGAATAATGGCTTTACTTTGATAGAGTATCTGACTTATATTATATTGACCCTATCTTTAGTAATTTTGCTTTCAAAAATTTCATTAGTATTTATATCTAGCATGAAAGTAGCAAGTATTAATATAAACCAAAGAGAAAATGCTCAGGTAATTGAAAAACTTATAAAAAATGAGCTTGATGAGAATAGTATAATTAGTTCGGTATATATAAAAAATATTGGGAAGGTAAATTTAGATTCTTTTAGTTCAGGGGATATTTTGCTTGTATATTATAAAACTAAAAGTGCTGATATGCAGGTTCGTTATAATGCTATTAATTTCAAGAGCGATACTAAAAAAATATTAATAAGAAAAAATCTTTTATCAGAGAATTTAGCAATAGATAGTATTGGTGGATATGAAATTGCTGCTGGAGTTAAAAAGTGTTATTTAGAAAAATCAAGCGAAAAATATAAGTTTGTGATAGAATTGATTGATAATAATAATATATATATAAAAGAAATATTTATAGATAAAACCAATCATAATTTATAGGGAAATTGGGTAGGAATTATAAAGATAACAAATATTTATTAGGAGCATTAAAACTAGGAGGTTTATTATGGCAACTGTTATTCTTAATATGATACTAATTATTGTTTTAAGAATCTGTGATGTATCATTAGCAACAACAAGAACAATATTGTTAACCAAAGGAAAATCAAATATAGCAGCTTTAATTGGTTTTTTTGAGGTTATAGTTTATATGAAAGTTTTAGGTGATGTAGTAAGTCAACTAGATAAATGGTGGTATTTACTTGCATATGCAGTTGGGTTCTCTCTAGGGAATCTAATAGGAGCTAAACTCGAGCATAAACTAGCATTTGGAGATGCTCAGATGAGATTAATTATAAGAGAAGATTATAGATATATAATTAATGAACTAAGAGATAAAGGCTTTGGAGTTACAGTTTTTAAAGGTGAAGGTAGAGAGGGCGAAAGATTAATGGTCCTTATTACACTAAAAAGAAAAAGGGTAAAAGAAGTATATGATTATATTAAGGAAAAAGATATAAATGTTTTTGTTTCTGTTAATGATATTACATCATATTCTGGAGGAGTAATGCATCCAAGAGCTGTAATGAATCCAAATAACCGTGTATAAGATTAAAGTAAAAAATTTAAAGCCTAGCTTGTCAGTATAACAAAGACAAACTAGGCTTTAATTATAAACTTATTTAATTAATGTAAATAGTTTAATATAAAAAGTTCTTACTGGACTGCAATTATTAATTTTGTTAAGTTTAATCTCATTTTTGAAAAATAATCTTCTCCATCATCTATTTCTTCTTCTGTCATACCTTCTATAGTATATAAAACGTCAGAATCTACATTGGTTTCATCAGCAAGAGTGTTAATAATTTTTTCATTAGCAAGTTCTTCGAAAAACAATACCTTGATATCTTCTTTTTTTACTAAATCAGAGATTTCAGATAAAGCTTTTAAACTAGGTTCGTTTTCTGGAGATATGCCAGACACACTATGAAATTCCACACCATACCTATCAGACAAATAAGAAAATGCATTATGTGAGACGATAACTTCTTTTTTGTTTTCTATATTTTTAAGTTCTTGATATTCGGAATCTAATTTTTTAAATTCATTTTGGAGAAGCTTAAAATTATTTTCATATATAGATTTATTTAAAGAATCTAGTTTTGATAAATTATCATAAATAATAGAACTCATATCTAGTGCTCTTATTGGATCTAACCAAATATGGGGATCAAATTCAGAGTGAGAATGAAAATTGTCTACTTCATTTTCATCGTGATTATGCGAATGTTCCTTGTAAGGTAGTGGATTGACTTGTTCGCCTAAATTTACAATTTTAGAACTAAGAGACTCAGGTAAAGATGTAGCCCATGGTTCAAATTCCAATCCATTAAGAAAAATTAAATCAGCTTCTTCTAATTCAGCCATGGTTTTTGCACTGATTTCATAATGATGAGGTTCTGCACCAGCAGGAATAATTAAATTTAAGTTAATTTTATCTCCAGCAATTTTATTTGTAAAATCATAGATTGGGTAAAATGAAGCATATACATTTAATTTTTTATCATTTGGGGCTGTTTGAAGCTCATCGTTAGTGTTTGACTTTGAATTACTGCAAGCCGTAAAGATAATTATAAATGATATAAACAAAGATACTAAAGCTGTTTTTTTTCTCATAATTTTTCTCCTCTTTCCTATTAAAAATAACTTTATATTCTTAAAATAAAATGCTATAATATTAATGCAAATGATTTGCATTAAATACCTACATTTAATATTATACCATAATTAGGTATTTTTTAATCACAAATTTTGAAAGGAGAAAAAAATGAAAAAATTTAAAGCTATATGTTTTTCAGCAATTTATCTAATTCTTCTAACACCTATTTATGCTAGTGCAATGCATATTATGGAAGGATTTTTACCTCCGCTTTGGGCTATTATATGGTCAATAATAAGTTTACCATTTATAATTGGAGGTTTTTCTAAAATAAAAAAAATAACAGATGAATCTCCCCATGCAAAACTTCTTTTGGGATTAGTAGGAGCTTTTGTATTTGTTCTTTCGGCTTTAAAACTTCCATCAGTAACTGGAAGCACATCACATCCTACAGGAGTAGGTCTAGGTGCAATTATATTTGGGCCTCTTCCTATGGCGGTTATAGGACTTATAGTATTAATATTTCAAGCTCTTTTATTAGCCCATGGAGGAATTACTACTCTAGGAGCAAATGTTTTTTCAATGGCTATTGTTGGACCGTTTGCTGCATATTTCATTTTTAAATCACTTAAAAATAAAAATAGAAGCCTTGCTGTATTTTTAGCAGCTATGTTTGCGGATTTAATTACTTATGTAGTAACATCATTGCAACTGGCTCTAGCTCATCCTGATGCAGTAAATGGATTTTTAGGATCTTTTACAAAATTTATGAGTATATTTGCAATAACTCAAATTCCACTTGCTATAGGAGAGGGGATATTGACACTTATAGTATATAATTTATTAGTTGAGTATCAAAAAGAAGGAGGTTTTAATCTTGAAAAAATCTATTAAGCAGTTTCTTCTTTTTATAATTGTTATCATTATGTTTACACTTCCTCTTGTGTTTTTAAAAGATGCAGCTTTTGAAGGAGCAGATGGAATGGCTGAAGAGGCAATAACTGAAATAAACCCTGAATATGAACCTTGGTTCAGCTCTCCTATAGAACCGGCAAGTGGAGAAATAGAAAGCTTGTTATTTTCATTGCAGGCAGGTATTGGAGCAGGATTTATTGGCTATTTTTTTGGATATATGAGAGGAAAAAGAAGATCTGACAAATCATAGATTTATAGCATATATTAATTTAAAAAAATTAGGCATAACTATTTATTTTTGGTATAATGTATCTTGTCAAATATATAGTTAAGGTGGGATGCACTCTTGGAAAGTCAAAAAAGAAAAGTTATGCTTAGAATTGCTGCAATGATTGCTGCATTTTTAGTGCTCATTGTAGGTGTTATTTGGTTTAAAAGCTGGTGGATTAAAGTTCCACTTATAATACTAGCAGCGGTACTAGGGGCATTTTTAGTAAGAATAGGGATATCTTATAAGAGAAAGAAGTTTTATTTTGAAGGTAAAGTTTTATCGATTGTTCCTCCAAAAGGGAAATTTGGAAAAACATCTATTATTATGAAAAATGGAAAAGTTTCTAAGAAATTATTTTCTCTTCAAAAATTAAATATGAAGGTTGGAAATGATTATGGGGTTTATTTTGAAGATAAGTCTAATGAAATTATTCAGTATCAACCTATTAAACCACAAGTTATGAGACCAACTAAAGGACAACAATCTAAACTTCCAATTAGATAAGATGTTTTTGATATGAAATATAAATAAAAAAAATCCGATTAATATCGGATTTTTTTATTTAGGCTAAAAATAAAGAAGTTTATAGCGTTTATTACTATTTTAAATTAGCTTACAACTATATATAGATTATTACTTTATGCTATGAAGTTTTTCTAATACTAACTTTTCAAATTCATCAAGTTTTTTGCTTGCTTCATTTAGAGAAGGAGCTTTTGAATAAAGATAAAGTTTAATCTTTGGCTCAGTACCTGATGGTCTAAGAGCATACCAGCATCCATCATCGAATATGAATTTTACTGCATCAGTTTTTTCTATATTTATTGTTAGAGATTCTTTTGTTAGTAAATTTTTAGAAAGCTGCTTTTCGTAATCTATCATTTCATTTAGATTAGAAGAAGCAATAGTTGTAGGGTATAAATTTCTATATTCTTCCATCATTCTCTTGATTCTTTTTTGACCTTCTACACCTTCTAGAACTAAAGAAATTGTTTTTTCTTGGTAATATCCATATTTCTCAAAAAGTTCATTTAGAACATCAATAAGAGTTTTACCTTGTTCTTTGTAATAGGCAGCGGCTTCAGCAAGCATCAATGAAGAAGAAACAGCGTCTTTATCTCTTACAAAGGTACCTATAACATATCCTATACTTTCCTCGTAACCAAAAATAAAGTTCTTTTCTTTTGTCTTATCATATTCGTTTGGAAGAGCACAAATATTTTTAAAGCCAGTTAGAACGTTAATCATTTCCACGTTATAGTCATTTGCTATAGCAGTTCCCATATCCCCAGTAACGATAGATTTAACTATAACAGGATTTCTAGGAAGGAGTCCTTTCTCTGTCATGGCTGAAAGTATATAGTTAATTAAAATTACGCCGGTTTGATTTCCATTAAGAGGAACAATTTTATTGTTATGCTTTACTTGAACTGCCAATCTATCACAATCAGGATCAGTTGCGATTAGTAAATCTGCATCTACATCTTTTGCTAATCTTTCAGCATACTCAAAGGCTTTTAAATCCTCAGGGTTAGGATATTCAATTGTTGGGAATGTTCCATCAGGATTTTCCTGCTCTTTTACAACATAAACTTTATCAAAGCCCTTTTCTTTTAGCACTCGTCTTACAGGAATATTTCCAGCTCCATTTAGAGGTGTATATATTATTTTGATTGATTTATCAATTTCCTCGTCGCGTAGAGAAACGTTCATAACTTCGTTGATATAGCTATCGTCTACTTCCTTTCCTATATCTATTAGTAAGCCTTTTTGTCTTGCTTCTTCCTCTGATATAACAGGAATGTCAGCAAAGGATTTGATTTTTGAAATCTCTTCCAAAACTAAATTTGCTATATCTGATTTGATTTGTGAACCTTCTTCCCAGTAAACCTTATACCCGTTGTAGTCTTTAGGATTATGGCTAGCTGTTATATTTATTCCTGAGCTGCAGCCATAGTATCTTATAGTATAAGACAGCTCTGGGGTAGGTCTTAGCGATTCAAAAAGATAGGCTTTTATTCCATTGGCAGCCATTACAAGTGCACTTTGCATAGCAAATTCAGGAGAAAAAAGTCTGCAATCATAAGCTATAGCTATGCCCTTTTCTACATATTCAGGTCCATGCTTTTTTATAACCTGAGCTAAAGCGTGAGTAGCTCTTGATATAACATAGATGTTCATTCTGTTAGTACCAGCGCCTATCTTTCCTCTTAGTCCTGCTGTTCCAAATTCAAGCTCTTGATAAAATCT
>CAZFTH010000029.1:0-14074 GCA_964521745.1 uncultured Peptostreptococcaceae bacterium | reverse complement strand
CTAAAACATATTTTAGCTCTGGATTAAAAATATCTTTTAGTGATTGAGGATCTATTGCATATCCATCTGATGCTGTAAATAAAACATGTGAATCATTTGCAGTTACACCTGCTTTTTCTTTTAGCAAGTAAGCAAGACTAACCCCTTTTACCTTAGCAGATTTCTCTCCCGTCTTGCTATTATAAATGTACTCATCTTCGATTTGAGCTTCTGCAGGCATTGCCTTTAAATCTTCTAGCGTAAGCTTTAATTCAGTTTTCAGACCCACTCCTGTAAGCTCTACAACGCCCTTGTCTCCCCCCTGTGCAAATACTGCTGATTGAGCTATCAACATTACTAACACCAAAAAACTTGTTACAAATCTCATCTTTTTCCCAAACATTTTTACATACACCTCTTCCTTTTTTTTCAAGTAAATCTTCAAGCATTTTAAGGAAGCACGCACAAAAAAACAGCATGCCTAATGGAATGTTGTTTTGCGCATGATATTCTCCTTCCCATCAGGAGGCCTGATTGTTTCCAATCAAACCCTATCGGCACAGCAACCATAAATTTAAAAATCCACAGGTTGAAATGCTCGGAGATTTATTTAATTTAATAATATTTTAACATACTTAACAACTAGTGTAAATGACAGAACTTTCTTAAAATTTTTCTTTCTAGATTTATTTATATAACAACTGATTTGAGAATTAATCTTATTCATAACATGAAAAAACCTCCAAAAATATAAGCAATTTTAAATTAACTTATCTTTTCTGGAGGTTTATTTCATCCTATATTTTAGTCATAGTTTTAAAATATTATTATATTAACCTAAAATTTAAATTAAGATACTATGAGAGTATAAAATCAATTATTCTTCATCTTCACTATCCTTAGCTTCTTCTTTTTCTTCGTAGTATTTTAAACCCTCATGAATTTTTTCTTCTATTTCATCATGACCTAGTCCTGTTAATATTTCAAGACCTTCTTCTACATTAGAGATAGCATAAATATGAAATTGACCCTTGTTTACTGCTTCTATAACTTCATCTTTGAGCATTAGGTTCATAACATTTTGTTTTGGAATTATTACTCCTTGATTTCCAGTTAAACCCTTTAGCATACATACATCGAAGAAGCCTTCAATTTTTTCATTAACTCCACCTATAGGCTGAATTTCTCCCTTCTGGCTGATAGAACCAGTTACAGCTATATACTGTTTTATTGGTATTTGAGCTATGCTTGATAGGATAACATAAAGCTCAGTAGAGGATGCACTATCTCCATCTATACCTGAATAGTTCTGCTCAAAGGTTATGGATGTCGTCACAGATAGAGTCGTTTGCTTTTCATATTTTTTTACAATATAGCCTGAAAGAATGAGAACTCCCTTGTCATGGCTTGAGCCACTTCTTCTTACTTCTCTTTCTACGTTTATTATACCAGCCTTACCTTTATAGCTAGATGCTGTAATTCTCGCAGGTTTTCCAAATGAATATTCTCCTGTTCCCATGACAGCAAGTCCGTTAATTTGTCCTATTTTTTCCCCATATATGTCTATTAATAAAGTTCCATCTTGATACATCTCATTTAGTTTTTCTTCATACTTATTATTACGATATTTTTTTGCATTAATTGCCATTTGTACGTCTTGGGCTGTAACAAATACGCTACTTTCATCACTAAGGGCATCAGCTTCATAAAGTATCTCCACTAATTGATTATATCTCGAACTTAATTTATCCTTACTATCTGCTAGTCTAGAGCTATATTCAATAACTTTTTCGACTGCTTCTTTTGAAAAATGTTTTAGGCTTTTCTCTTCACACTGAGTAGCTATAGAACGTGCAAATTTATATACATTCTCAGAAGAACGTTGCATTTCCACATCAAAATCTGCCATAATTCTAAATAGCTTTCTAAAGTCTTCATCATAAGAAAATAAAACGCTATAGGTGTAATAATCTCCTATAAGAATTACTTTTAAGTCCATATCAATAGGCTCTGGCTTTAAGGTTGCTGTTACTATATAGCCATATTGCTTATTAAGAGTTTCAATGGTAATTTTATTTGTTTTCAGCGAACGTTTAAGGCCTTCCCAGGCAAATTGATGTGAAAATAAATCTTTTACATTTAAAATTAAGAAACCTCCATTTGCTTTATGAAGTGCACCTGGTTTTATATCCATAAAGCTAGTTGTTAAGAAGCCCATTTCATTTTTATATTCCATCATACCTGTTAAATTATAATAAGTAGGATTAGTTTCATTTACAATAGGAGCTCCTATTTTTTCTGAATTATCTATAAATAAATTCACTTTATATCTTTCAAAAAATTTCTTAGGATCTTCTTTTTGTGCTGAAAATGGATTTGATGAGCTTTTTTGCTGACCTTTAAATTTAGCTATATGGTCTACCATATCTTCTTTTAAGTGATTTATATGAAGCATTACCTTCTCATTAGAACTATATTTTTCAACTATATCATCAAAGAAAAAAGAAATTACCCTCTCTCCTGTTTTTTTATCAAGTTCAATTATCTTTTCTCTTAGTTTTTGCTCTAAATTTCTCATACGATTCATATATTCTGTAACTTCTTTATTCAAATCTTGAGACTTATCTCTTAAGCGAGCAAACTCATCTTCAGAAAGATTATTATATTCTTCATCACTCATAAGACTACCATCTTCCTTTAAAGGAATAGTAAGCAGTCCTTGATTTCCCTGCTGAAAAAAGAAGCCCTTATCTTTTGCAAACTCGTTAAGCTCTTCTATTAAATTTTGTCCCATTCTTTCATATTTTTGTGCTATTTCATTATTCCTAAGTTCATACTCTCTAGAAGTAAACACTTTGGGAATTTCTTCATATAGTTTATCTACTACTGTCTCCATATCTTTTTGAAAATGTTTAGCTTCTCCAGCTTGAAAACTTATTGCTTTAGGTTCATCAGGATTTTTAAAATTATAAACATAAATATAATCTTTATTATTTTTCTTTGTCTGAGCTACTTTTGAAACCATAGAGTACGTGTAACTACTTCTTCCTGTCCCACTTATCCCTGCTACAAAAATATTATAACCCTTCGCTTTCATTTTTAGTCCAAAATTTAAAGCTTCCGCAGCCCTTTCCTGTCCTATTATTCCTTTTAGAGGTTTTAAATCCTGAGTACTTTTAAAATCAAAATCATCCATATTATATTTTAATTTTAAGTCTTTAGCTTCTAGTCTCCATTTTGTAATATCTACTGACACGGTAAATTCCCCCTTATAAAATGCGTCCTTAAAGCATAGTTACCCCATTTTATATTTGATTAAATCAAAAATCTTATCAAAGCATAAAAAAATGGATGATATTAATATCATCCATTTCAATTCCAAACTACATAGGCTTATCTTTTTTTATTAGAACCTTTAGTGCAAATATTGGTATAGCACCTAGGCGTTTTATCCTCCAAGGCTCTTTTATTGCTCTATAAGCCCATTCAAGCCCAAGCTTTTGATAAATCTGAGGAGCTCTTTTTACAGTTCCAGCATATACATCAAGACTGCCTCCTACTCCCATAAATACTTTTGCATTTAAATTATCCATGTTAAAAGAAATAAATTTTTCTTGTTTAGGTGCTCCTAAAGCTACAAAAACTAAATCAGCCTTAGCATTGTTTATATGATTTATAACTTCTTCTTCATCAGGATGGTTCATATCCCCATTATGTGCACCCTTAAAATAACCATGATGAGTCCCCGCTACTACTATATTAGGATACTTCTTTTTTATATTTTGGGCAGCATCATAGGCTATTCCTTCTTTTCCTCCAATAAAATATACTCTATAATTATTCTCGCTGGAAAATTTTAAAAGATTATCCATCAAATCAATCCCTGTGACACGTTCTTTAAGAGGATTTTTCATAATTTTGGAGGCAAGAACCAGTCCTATCCCATCTGGAACTACCATATCAGCACTTTTAATAATTTCAAACAAAGCTTTATCTTTATTTGCATTTACGACGATTTCACTGTTGGGAGTTACTATAAAAAACTTTTTTTGATTACTTAATGCCTGTGCTACTCTTGAAACTGCTTCTTTCATATCTACTCTATCAATAGAAACCCCTAAAATTGTCATTTTTTGCATTTATAATTTCCTCCATTACTAGCCAGTAAATCATATACTTTGTGATTATGTGTATCTGCAAGCTCAATAAATTTATTCTGATATTCTTTAAGTTTTTTTTCATTTTCATCTTTAGCTAAAAAAGCAGCCTTTAATTCTTTATACAAAAGACTAGCATCTAAATCTTCAACTTCCATAGCATCTTTTCTGTCCATCATATGAAGGAAACTTTGTATTTTGGGGTCATAAGATATGCCTACTGGATAAACTCCCATAAGCACAGAAAATATTAATCCATGCAGCCTCATAGCAAGCATGATATCCATATTTCCAATAAGAGACAAATAGTCTTCCACATAAAGATATTCATCAATTATAACAACCTTTTCTTGTATATCATTATCTAGATTTTTATAAATATTTTCCATGAGTTTCAAGTCTTTATAAAAATGAAAGGGGATAAGTACTGGAATACAGCCCATATCTCGAACTATTAAAGTACATAATTTAGCCATTTCTTCTGCTATGTTATTGCCTGTCTTCCAGTGTCTTACTGATATTCCTATATATGGTTTTCCCTTTATCTTACTTTTTTTGTTAAGAACAAAACTTCCCATTTCTAATGGTGGTTTAGATATTCCAAAAACCGTATCTGTAGTAACTAAAATCTCTTTAGTCACACCTAAACTTTCGAGTTCTATTTTAGATTTCTCGTCCCTTACATTTATAAAATCTATTGAATTTAATATCTTCCCAAGTAGCCACCTATTATATTTTTTATTAACAGGCCCTATACCTTGAGAGTATATCATAACTTTTTTCTTAAATAATCTTTTTGCAAGCCAAATTACACCTATATAATATGCTATTGATCTCTTTGACGTTACATCTTGAAACAAGGAACCTCCACCACTTACTAAAAGGTTCATGTTTTTCATTTCTTTGAAAATATGCAGCAAATTAGTCCTCTTAATAGACCTAACATCGTGTTTTTTGCTAGTAAACTCCGGATGCTGGGATAAAACTACAATATCAATAGGTCCTACAACCTTTTTTATTCCCTCTATTAAACCTTTTAATATAGCTTCGTCGCCTACATTATTAAATCCATAATAACCAGATATAAGTATCTTAGGCATGTTTTTTTACCTTTTCTAGTGCTTTAATAAACAAATCAGCACAAAGTACAAATACAGCCCCTATAACAACTGAAATTGCTAATTCATAACTGACTCTTAAGTATGATATATATATAGGAGTTCGAATATGGGAAAAGGTATTTAAAATATTACTCTGCCCTATAGCTGCAAGAAGGGCAAAAGCTGGAAAGCTCCAAACAAATCTTTTTCTAAAAGCTAAATAAACAAACAAAATAAGAGCTGGATATCCAAGCAAGAATGCTTTAGTTCTAGGTCTTGCAGGTAATAATAACTCAAGCATATTTCTAAGCAAAAGTTCAATAGACGAAGGCTCAACATTCGACTCATGACCACTTCTAAGTAGTAAAAGGGCTACAGCTCCTAGTAATAAACCTACTATTAATGCCTGCCAAATCTTAATATTGCCAAGTAAAAACTCTTTTATTTCATTAAGTCTTAAATAATTTTCCTTATCATTTCTAGTATAACCAAAATAAGCCATATAAGAAACTAAAGCAATAGCAAGCGGAGCCACTTGTGATAATTTTACTCCTGTAAATATATCTAATTCCAATAAATATTTACTTTGAGCAAAAAAAGCTACTTCATATATTGCTCCAATCAAAGATATCACAATTGCAAGTATTAATACAATTAATCCTCTTGTATAGGCTTGGAAAGTTTTAACCTTTTGATTTTTAGACAAAATATCTTTTATTATAGCAAGTACCGCTATTATTGAAAGTGAAGGAAAAACAATAGTTGCAAGTAAACCAAAGAGCTTATTTACTAAATCCAGCTTAATATTTACTACATATACTCCTCCAGTTAAAATAGCCGATATCATAAACCCTAAAAGTAAATGTTTTCGTTTTAATTTAATTATATTTTCAAGTATGATAAATGCCGCAGCTAAAGTTCCAAGCGCCGAAATCATCTGCATGCTTCTTCTTGCTCTTAGTGGCTGCATAGGCTGTACTTCACCTGGCTTTATATCATGAGTTTTTGAAAGACGCTCCTGCAAATCATCTAGCCTATCCTTATATATCTTCATATCTGTTACTGCCTTACTGTTTGGCATAATAAATGGTTTAAAATATATTATTCTTATATTCCTCTCTGTTATGGCTCTATAGAAAGTGTTTACTATTTCTTCACCATTATGATGCATAGGGATTCCATAATCATATCTTTTTTGTATAAATTGCCAAGTAGTAAATGCTCTTACTGCCTTATAATCCATTTTTTCAACTAACTGTTCTATACCTAGGGTCTCTAAGTGTTCTCTCTGCACTGAAGCCTCTATCATGGCAACCGAAATATCCCTATCATACAAAATCTTAGCAAGATAGTCTAGTTCTTCATCACTACCAATTACTTGCTCTCCTGCAAAAATAACATACGACTGTTTCAAATCATAAGTATCAATTGAATCTATAAACCTATCTATAGATTTTTTTGCATCTTGAGTATCTGCTATATAAACAGGTCTTAGTAAAACATCTAAACCCGATGCTTTGGCTATATTAATTTCACTATCTAAATATCCTAGCCCTGTATATTCAAGTTTTGAAGCCTGGCCTATAGTACTAGTACCAATTTTATTTCCTACAAAATCCCTAACTACAGTCGAATCAAAAGCCATATCTTTTGGCTTTCCTTCAATCACTAGGGTAGTTTCATCTTTATAGTTCATTTTTCTTGATTCTTTAAGTACTTCTTTTAGTCCTTTTTCAATAAACTCCAGGCCTTGTTTTTCTCCAGTTATTACTAAATCATAACCCTCAAAGCTAGTTCTGATTTTATAATCTTCATTTAGCTTAAGAGAATTGATGGTAGCTTCTCCTATATTAACTGAAGCTACTCCAGCCTCCTTAAAATCTTTTAGAGACTTTCCAATTTCTTGTTCAGCTTCACTGGAATATCTAAGCATTTCATTGTAATCTAAAGTTATTTCATAAGTTTTATAAGCATTTTCCACTTTCATTCTATCAAATAGAATAAAAGAAGAAACTATAAGTCCAAGCGCTAGAAATATAGCAAGAATTCTTTCTACCCTCATAAAGTTACCTTCCTTCTAACTAATTTTCATTTTGATATTTCTTTCCAAACAAATCGTCGTACATAATTTGGTACTCATTTTTTCTTAATTTTTGAATATTTTCATAAATTGATTTTATATCAAAGTATGTATGTTCAGACATAAGCTGGTCTTGATATTGATTTGCCATATATCCATAAAATTTAGGAAGTCTAGCGTCAGCATAATCAAGCATTAGGCCCGATAAAGCATTTACTCCTAAGTTTATAACATCTGGCTCTTGCTTATAGTTACTCCAAATAATATAAGGTGTTGCAAACATATCTTTTCTGCTACTTCCAACCTTCATATTTGTGTAATAAGGATGGCTTCTATACATAGAAAAACCTCCTGGCAAATGGTCTCCAAAATAACATAAAATTGTAGGTTTTTCTCTTTTTTCTATATAATTATAAAGTTCATACAAATCATTATCTGATATTTTTACTCCTGTAGCATATCTAGAAAGCATTTCCTTATCCTCAGTTGACAAGTCTCCTTCTACCTTTACTTCTTCCACTCCTCCTGGTACATAATAAGGAGCATGATTTTGAACAGTAACTGCAAAAATCATCTGGCTTTTTTCTTCATTTTCTTCAAGTGTTTCTACTATTTTATCCATCATATCTGCATCGCTTATCCAGCTACCGAAATAAAAAGGATCCTCAAACTCCTCAATAGAAATAAATCTATCAAATCCCATATAGTCATATACTTTTTTCCTATTCCAAAATTCAGGTATATTATTATGAATAGCTGTAGTTAAATAATCATCTTCTTTTAAATATCTAGCAAGTGAATTTATATCGTTTTTTATATGTTGCTGGTAAGGGACAGAGCCTTCTGGAAGATGCTTTACATTGTAACCAGTCAAAAACTCAAATTCTGTATTTGCTGTTTTTCCACCTAAAACAGGCACATACACTTCCCCAGTAATACCTTTTTTCCCTATTTCCCTAAATCTCGGCATGGGGTCAGATGAAAACTCAAGTCCATCTATCTTTGTAACATCTGCAAGCGATTCAGACATAATTACTACAATATCAGGCTTAACTTCTCCTTTTTTTTCATATGTATTTAGCTCATTTTCTATTTCTTCTATTTTTACATTTCCATAGCCTTCAGGTTTTTTTATAATTATATTACTTATATTTATTGTAAACCCAAGTAAAAATCCATTATACGAATAATTTTGAGTTTGGTCCCAGAAATAATTTGTAATTTCATTACTTCTAAAAAAATCTGCTCTATACTTATTTTCTGATGAAAAACCAATAAGCACACTAGAAAACATTACTATAACTAGCATTGAACTTACTATACCTACTAAGTTATTATTTCTATATTTTAAGTTAACTTTTTTATCCCAAAAAAAATAAAATGCAATCGTAATTAATAACAAGATTCCCGCTGTACTTAAAAAAAGAATACTTTTAGAATCTAAAAATTCATTTTTCATTGCAGGCATTACCCTTGCAGCATCTTTAATTAAAAATATGTCCCAAGGTAGAAAAGGAACTCCTTGATATTTAATTTTTGACATATTTACAAAACCCATCAAAGTTGTAATTATTAGTCCTATAAAACTTGCAAGAAAAACTTTCCTAGATATAATATATAAAAAGCCTATAAGAGATACAGCTATTATTATATTTAAGGCAACAATTCTTGGTTGACTAGCAAAAAATCTCATAATATCCATAAAAGAAGTTCTGTTTGAAAGTTCTAAAAGCACAAGCAAAAGAACAGAAAATAACGAACAAAGGAGCAGACCTATATAAGCTGCTCCCTTTATATATTTAGGTTTCAATTAAGCTCACATCCAATCTATCACAGTCTGGAAAAATTCCCTACAATATTATACTACAAAACTGAAGATAACAAAATATTAAGTAGTAATTTTTATAGACCGTCAAATTGCTTAGGTGTTATAAAATCAGTATAAAACCCATATACTCCCATATTTTTAAAATTTTTCATTTGCTGTTCATCATTTATAGTATGAGTATATACTTTAATTCCATAGGAATTAAAAAGTGTAATATCTTCCCTGTTAATTCTTTCTGGCGGCATAGTTACTACTTTTATTCCCTTAGCTGTAACAAATTCCAAAGCTTGCTGATTAGTAGCTGATGTAGCATATAGTGTATAAATTAAAGATGTAAACTTATGCTGGCTCATAACAGCATCATACATACTCTCGTTATATATTTGAGGTATTATTCTGTCTAACACAGATTCATCAATTTCTTTACAAACTCTAACAAGTTCTTTAAATTGAGCACTTGATTGCGTATAGTCAGTAATCTTAGTATCAGTAATCATATATATGTCAGGATTATCACTCATAATTGACACAATTTCATCAATATCTAAAGTTTTATACATTCCATTAAATTTAAAATTTAAAAACTCTTCTTTGGTTGGTATTTCGTTTGAATATTGTTCTGGAATTGGTCTTCCATATTTGCTAGCCAAAATCTCATAAAAACCATGACTAGCAACAAGCTCTCCATGAACAGTAGGAAGAAGGTCCACTTCAAATAATCTAAAATCATTTTTATAACTTTGCTTCATAGCATCAAGTGTATTACTGTTAGTAACTCCATTTACCGAACCTAAGGCATGAGCTATAACTCTATTTTTAGTCCATCCATATGCAGTAGGAGTTTCTTGGTTTTTATTAATAACATTAAAATTCATCTTAATATTACTAGTAGTCAAGACTTTTCCAAAAATAGATTCAACTGCTTGAGTACTAATTACTGTTTTTCCCATATAATAAAGCATATCATTTGGAAGACTCTTGCTCATCTGACTTATAGTTATGGTTTTATTATTTCCATCAAAAATAATAGTCTTGTTTTCATATGTAAATTCAGTAGGACTTAATTTCTCATACTCAAGTAATTCCATAACATCTTCCACGTTTAAATAAATCTTATGGTCAATAATATAGCTATCTATTTTTCCATCATTTTCAGTTTGCTCTGCTACCTGCTTATCATCATTTTCTCTATCGTCTTTAGTATCAGCAAAAGCATGAACTGGAACTGATAAAAATAAAACTGCTGTTAGCATTAATGCTAATTGTTTTTTCAATTTCATCTTCTCCTTTATATATATTGTCTATATTATGTTATCATTAAAATCCCTTTCTTTCGATTACAGTTTAAAGACAGAAAAAACTGTAAGAGGTGATTTCTCTTACAGCTATATTATGTATTTCTTAATATTAAACTTCTTTAATAATTCTTAATTATAATTTTTCTTTCATATAGTTACTGACTAATGATATTTTACTGTTCAAAAATACCTAAACTTATCTGAAGCAGCTTGTCAATTTGCTCCATTAAATTTTCATCGCATTTTCCAATCTTTTCTTTAAGACGCTTCTTATCTATAGTTCTAATTTGTTCTAATAAGACTACAGAATCTTTAATCAAACCATAGTTACCTGCTTTTATTTCTATATGGGTAGGTAGCTTGGCTTTATTAATCTGTGATGTTATTGCTGTAATTATAATTGTCGGAGAGTATTTATTACCTATATCATTTTGAACAACAAGTACTGGTCTAGTTCCACCTTGTTCTGATCCTATTACGGGATTGAGGTCGGCATAAAAAATATCTCCTCTTCTGACTGTTACATTATTGCTCATTATTATGCACTCTTCCCTTCACCTGATACTCGAGAAGATACGTTAGGTGTGCCCCTAAATCAGATAATCTTTTATATCAATAATCTTGCCATCTTCTTTATACACTCTAGGCACTCTGCGCTGTACCATACATAGTAGTTCATAATTTATGGTATTAAGCCTTTGCGCAAAACGTTCGATATCCATACCTTCTTCATCTGAAAATATCGTAATCTCATCTCCTACTTTGGCTTCTTCATCCAGTGACAACATACACTGATCCATACAAATACGTCCAACCACATCTACTAATTTATCATTTATTTTTACATCAGCTTGTCCAGATAGCATTCTAGTAAAACCATCTGCATAGCCTATAGGAACAGTTGCTATAATCTCATCTTCTTTAGAGCGATATTTATGCCCATAACTTATTCCTCTTCCTTCTTCCAATCTTTTTACATGAGCAACTGTACTTTTTAGAGACATCGCAGGATAAAGTTTAATTTTTGATTTGTCTACATCATCAGAAGGATAATGACCGTATAAGATAATCCCAGGTCTTACCATATCAAGATGGTACTGTGGTAGCATCATAGTTGCTGCACTGTTACAAACGTGTTTTATCGGAATTTCAAGACCACGGGAGTTTAACTCATTTACAACGAAGTTGTAATTCTCATACTGCTTATGAGTATAGCTTAAGTCCTTGTCATCAGCCAAGGCGAAATGTGTAAAAATTCCAACTATATCAATGTTTTCTAAATTTGATATTTTAAGTATTTCTTCTACGCCTTCATTATTACACTGAAGGCCAAGTCTAGACATTCCACTATCAAGTTTAATATGTATTTTTGCATGAAGATTGTTTTCCTTAGCTACTTCAGATAAAATAGCTGCTTTTTCATAGCTATAAATTGTAATATCCACATCCAGTTTCATCATATCTTTAAATCTATCTTCTGGAACATAACCTAAACACATAATTGGCTTAGTAATATTATTTTGTCTTAACTCCATTGCTTCTTCACAAACTGCTACAGCAAAGTAATCTGCGCCTTCTTTTTCCAATACTTTTGCATAAGCTACTGCTCCGTGTCCATAAGCATTAGCTTTAATTACTGCGCAGAACTTGGTATCAGGTTTTAGCAGTTTTTTTATATTATTATAATTTGCTTTGACATTGGTAAGATTAATCTCTGCCCATGTCGGTCTAAATGTATGGCTCATAATGCACACTCCCCTTCAGATATCATACAGTTTATATCTACCATTTATAAACTAGCTTTAAACTATAAATTAGTTTAAGTTTATTATACCTTGAAGGTGGAATTTTTCCAATATTTCAAATTTTCATATCTAATCTATTACAGCAACTGCCTGAGCATAGTATTTACTATGAGATATGCTTAGGTTTATATTACTTGCATTAATTTCGTTTAGTATTTTATGAGCATTTTTGTGCAATAAAACATAGGGTTTCCCACTTGGGTACTTGCATATTTCTATATCAATAAAAGAAAAAGAGACAAATCCAGTTCCAAGAGCCTTGGCTACAGCTTCTTTGGCGCAGAAAATACCTGCTAGTGTTTCTGCTTTTTTTCCTTTTTCATAATAGTAATCAAGTTCATTTTTTGTATATATCTTTGTGAGAAATCTTGGATTTTTTTTGATAGCTAACTCAATTCTATCTATTTCTAAAATATCACTTCCAATACCTTTAATCATATTTCACCTACTTGCTTAAAAATTCCTCATCTAGTTTTTCAGTGTCTTTTGCCCCTACCATAGCATGTAAAAATCCATATATAGAATTAACACGTTTTTCTAATTTGTCTCTTTTTTCCCTATCTACTTTTAATTTTTGCCTTAAGATTTCTATTTCCTCTAATACTTTTTTTAGCTCAACTTCATCCTTTTTCATATATTCGTAAGCATAATCTATAGTTTCTTTTAAAAGTTCTAAGTTTTTTTCTTCTTTTTCCATTATTATATCTTGTATTTCATCTTCTCTATTTTTGATTTCTTCTCTTACTTCTTCCATTCTTAAACGTTGCTCTTCAAGCCTTTTTTCCATGCCAAGATTGTTCTGAGAATTAAGTTCATTAGAAATATAAAGTACATTTGCTGTGATTCTTGATTTTTCTTTATGAAGAGTATTTACTTCCAATATATGCTTTTTTTCTGTAGCAATAAGCTCTTTAATTTGATTACTTATATCCCTCATTTTATTGCTTTGTCCATATTTTATCATAGATTGATAAGGAGCATAACTAAGTAATATAGGCACTCTTTTTTTTGACAATATATCTTGAAAAATATCCTGTGTTTTCATATAATTCTATCTCCTATAGCTCGAAAGTTAATTAAAAACATTCTACACTATATTATAACACAATAAGAAAAGACTAGGCAAAGCCTAGTCTCTTTGTGCTGTTCTAATTCTGTTAAGAGCTTTTTTAAGTCTAACTTCAGCCATGTCCATTTCTCTTTCAGATAGTTTTCTGTTAATTATGCTCTCAGCTAATTCTTTAGCCTTTTTAGCTCGTTCAACATCTATCTCTATGGGCCACTCAGCAGCTTCAGTCAAAATAGTGGTTCTTTCTTTATCGACTTGAATAAAGCCTCCTGCTATTGTTGCTTCTTTAAAAACACCATCTTTTTTAATTTTTATAATCCCTATATCTAGCGATGCAACATAGTCTACATGGTTTTTTAGAATTCCGACATCTCCTTCAGTTGTTCTAACTACCAACATATCTATATCTTCATTATAAAAAAGTTTATCAGGCGTTACTACCTGAAGGTTAAAAGTAGCCATAGTCTACTCTCCCTTCTCCGCTTTTTCCACAACTTCATCTATACTTCCAACAAATAAGAAGGCAGACTCAGGAAGGTCATCATGTTTACCTTCAATTATCTCTTTAAAACCTCTTATTGTCTCTTTTAATGGTACATACTTACCTTCCATCCCTGTAAACTGCTCTGCAACAGAAAAAGGTTGAGAAAGGAATCTTTGAATCTTTCTTGCTCTAGATACTGTCAGTTTATCTTCATCTGAAAGTTCATCCATACCAAGAATGGCGATTATATCTTGAAGTTCTTTATATCTTTGAA
>CAZFTH010000028.1:0-14289 GCA_964521745.1 uncultured Peptostreptococcaceae bacterium | reverse complement strand
CTACTAGGATTATTGAATAACCGCTTAATTAAGCGGTTATTTTTTTAAAAAAATATTGTTAATAAAATATTTAAAATTAATTTTTTAAAAAAATGTAGTATACTTTATAAGGACAAGTGTAAATGAATAAAGTATACATTTTATTGCTATTTTATTCGCTTATTGCAAATAAATATTCAAAAAATAAGGAGGGAAAATTATGAAGCTTTTAAGCTTTAAAGGAGGAATTCATCCTCCGCATAACAAGAAAATGACTGAGCATCTTCCTGTTGAGAAAGCTGTAGAACCTAAAACAGTATATATACCACTGGCTCAACATATAGGGGCCCCATGTAATCCTATTGTAAAGGTTGGAGATATGGTGAAGATTGGTCAGCTGATTGGGGAACCGCAAGGTTTTGTTTCTTCACCGGTTCATTCATCTATATCAGGTAAAGTTATTGCTATAAAACCTATGATTACACCTGGAGGACAAATGACAACTTGTGTAGTTATAGAGAATGATTTTAATAACGAAATCGATGAAAGTATTGAACCTTATGGAGATATCAAAGATTTATCATCTGAAAAGTTGTTAGAGATAGTAAAAAGTGCTGGGATTGTAGGTATGGGAGGTGCAACTTTTCCAACTCATGTTAAACTTAGTCCACCCAAAGAAAAACAGATTGATGTTGTTATTTTAAATGGAGCAGAGTGCGAACCATATTTAACTGCAGATCATAGATTGATGCTTGAAACGCCTGAGGATGTCGTTAATGGACTATCTGCGATTATGAAAATTTTAGGCGTAGAAAAAGGGTATATTGGAATTGAAGACAATAAACCAGATTGTATTGCAAGCGTATCTAAGGTAGCTGCAAATATTAGTAATATTGAGGTGGTTGCTCTTAGAACTAAATATCCTCAAGGAGCTGAAAAACAACTTATCTATGCATGTACTAACAGAGAAGTTCCTAGTGGAGGACTACCTATGGATGCTGGTGTTGTTGTTAATAATGTTGCTACAGCTGCACAAATTGCAAAAACAATAAGAACTGGAATGCCATTAATTGACAGAATTTGTACTGTTACTGGAGGAGCAATAACAAGTCCTAAAAATTTATTAATTAAATTAGGTACTTTATATAGTGAAATTATAGAGCAAGCTGATGGTTTTAAAACTGAGGCAAGTAAAGTTATAAGTGGTGGACCTATGATGGGTATAGCACAGTTCACACTAGAAGTACCTTCAACTAAAGGATCTTCAGGAATATTATGTTTTACATATGATGAAGCAAAGACTAAAGATGTTCAAAATTGTATGAGATGTGCAAAGTGTGTAAATATTTGTCCTGCTAATTTGCAACCATTATTCATAAGTGCCTATTCTTTGAAAAATGATTTTAAGAAAGCAATGGAATTTAGGGCTCTTGATTGCATTGAGTGTGGATCGTGCTCTTTTGTATGTCCATCGTCAAGACCATTACTGCAATCTATTCGTGTTGCAAAACGAGAAATTTTGGCTCAAAAAAGAAAAGAATCTAAATAAATTAGGAGGATGATATAAATGGAAATGCCAAAACTTACTTTATCTTCATCTCCTCATATACAAACGGATGAAAATGTTACTACCGTAATGAGAGATGTGATTATTGCGTTGTTGCCAGCTACTATTGCAGCAATTTATTATTTTAGATTTGGAGCAATTATAAATATTTTAG
This sequence comes from uncultured Peptostreptococcaceae bacterium, assembly GCA_964521745.1. Classification (GTDB taxonomy): domain Bacteria; phylum Bacillota; class Clostridia; order Peptostreptococcales; family Filifactoraceae; genus Acetoanaerobium. Next base: position 12,589 of record CAZFTH010000028.1, on the reverse strand, counting down.
TAGCCGTATTTGGAGCAGTTGCAACAGAGTATGTTATTCAAAAATTACTAAAAAAACCAATTACAATTAAAGATTATAGTGCTGCAGTTACTGGTCTTTTGTTAGCGTTTAATGTTCCAGCTACATTGCCTTGGTGGATAACACTTGTAGGAACTATTTTTGCTATTGCAGTTGTAAAGCAATTATTTGGAGGCTTAGGACATAACTTTATGAACCCAGCTCTTGCTGCTAGAGCATTGCTGTTAGCTTCATGGCCAGTCGAAATGACTGCATGGGTAAAACCAGGAGTAGATGCTATAGCGACAGCAACGCCTTTAGCGGTTTTAAAAGGAGCCGAGACAGGTGCAGTTTCAAGCTCCATGTTTGATTTATTTATAGGTAATGTAGGGGGATGTTTAGGTGAGACTTCTGCTATATTATTGTTGATTGGTGGGATATACTTAATTTACAGAGGAGTAATTACATATATAATTCCAACGTATTATATTGCTACTGTTGCAATTCTTACATTTGTTTTTTCAGGTTTTGATTTTTCTATGTTAAGCTATAATATTTTAGCGGGTGGCTTGATTTTAGGAGCATTTTTTATGGCAACTGATTATACCACTTCTCCTGTTTCTAAGAAAGGTCAGATAATATATGCAGTTGGATGTGGTTTGTTAACAGCAGTTATACGATATTACGGGGGATATCCTGAAGGAGTTTCATATTCTATCTTATTGATGAATGTAGCTACTCCGCTTATTGATAAATATATTTCGCCAAGAGTATTTGGGGAGGTGGCAAAGTAATGAAAAATGAAATTGTAAAACTAGGGATTATTTTATTGATTATTACAGCAATTGCTGCTACGTTGCTAGGTTTTGTAAATCAGATTACATCTCCAGTTATAGAAGAACAAATAATTGAAGCAAACAATATTGCAAGAAAATCAATTATGACTGAAGCAGATAGTTTTGAATTAATAGATGAAGATTTTGGGCCATCAATATTAGAAGTTTATAAAGCTTTAAAAGGAAATGATGTTATAGGTTTTACTATAAAAACTAGCCCTAAAGGTTACGGTGGCGACATTGAAGTTACAACTGGAATTACTAAAGATGGAAAAATTTCAGGTGTATCTTTAGGAACTATGAATGAAACGCCCGGGCTTGGAGCAAAAGCAAAAGATGCTGAGTATATAAACCAATATACTGATAAGCCAGTTGATAATCATATAGCAGTAATTAAAAATGGAACTCCATCAGAAAATGAAATAATTGCAATTTCTGGAGCTACAATTACATCGGTTGCTGTTACAGAAGGAATAAATTCTTCAGTAGATTTATTTAATGAAAAATTGCAATAGGAGGTGCTTGAATGAATTTATTTAAAATAATAAAAAATGGAATAGTTGATGAAAATCCAATTTTTACTCAAGTTTTAGGAATGTGTCCAACACTTGCAGTTACTACTTCTGCTGTCAATGGCTTAGGTATGGGTCTTGCGACAACAGCTGTTCTTACGATGTCGAATTTAGCGATTTCATTATTAAGAAAGGTTATTCCTTCAAAAATAAGAATACCAGCATATGTTGTTGTTATAGCTACTTTTGTTACTATTGTGGGAATGCTATTAAAAGCGTATGTACCAGCTCTAGATAAATCCTTAGGTTTATTCATTCCGCTTATAGTTGTTAATTGCATTATACTTGCAAGAGCTGAAAGTTTTGCATCAAAAAATACAGTTGCATCTGCTGCAGCTGACGGGATAGGCATGGGATTAGGTTTTGCTTTATCATTAACACTGTTAGGATCTGTTAGAGAAATTTTAGGTGCTGGATCTATATTTGGTTTTATGATTTTTGGTGAAGCTTTTAAACCAGCTATAATTATGATTCTTCCGCCAGGAGCATTTTTAGCTTTAGGGATGATGCTTGCATTGTTTAAGAAGATTACCACTGGTAAAAAAAATAAAAAAGCTGAAATTCAATCGGCTAGTTAGGAGGATGAATTATGATAAAATCAATTTTAATTATTATGCTAAGTTCTATACTTGTTAATAACTTTGTATTATCAAGATTCTTAGGTATTTGTCCATTTTTAGGAGTTTCTAAAAAAGTTGAAACGGCATTAGGGATGGGAATGGCTGTTACATTTGTTATGGTTTTAGCATCAATATTTACATATTTAATTCAAAAGTTAATTCTTGTAAACTTAGGTATTGAGTATATGCAAACAATTGCATTTATACTTGTAATAGCATCCCTAGTTCAATTTGTAGAAATGGTAATACAAAAGACAAGCCCAACTTTATATCAAGCTCTTGGAGTTTATCTTCCGTTGATAACAACAAATTGTGCGGTTCTTGGAGTGGCTATTTTAAATATTCAAAGCGAATATAACTTAATTGAGACAATATTTAATGGATTTGCCGCAGCTATTGGATTTACATTAGCTATTGTACTTTTTGCAGGTATCAGAGAAAGACTTGAGATTTCAGATATACCTGAGGTGTTTCAGGGGTTTCCAATTGCACTAATAAGTGCAGGTCTTATGTCAATTGCTTTCTTAGGTTTCAGCGGCTTAGTTAAATAGGAGGTCAAAGTATGAGTTCTATATTAAATTCAGTATTAAGTCTTTCAGCAATGGGATTAGTTTTTGGGGCAGGTTTAGCATATGCATCACAGAAATTTGCTGTAGAAGTTGATCCTAAAGAAGAAGCTATTTTAAATGCACTTCCTGGAGCAAACTGTGGTGGCTGTGGATTTCCGGGGTGCGGAGGTCTTGCAACTGCAATAGCCAAAGGAGATGCTGCTACTAACGCTTGTCCAGTTGGGGGAGCTGAGGTTGCAGAAAAAATATCCCAAATAATGGGAGTTAATGCATCAGCAGGAACTAAAATGATAGCTAATGTTATATGTAACGGTACAAATGCAAATGCAAAAAATAAATCACTTTACAGTGGGATAATAGATTGTAAAGCTGCATCACTAGTTGCAAATGGTCCAAAAGCATGTTCTTATGGCTGTTTGGGATTCGGTACATGTGAAAATGTATGTCCATTTGACGCAATTCATGTATATGATGATGGAATAGCCCATGTTGATCAGGACAAGTGCGTTGGGTGTGGAAAGTGTATAGAAGCTTGTCCAAAAGCAGTAATTCATTGGATACCTTATGGACAAGAAGTTTCTATAGATTGTAATAGTAAGGAAAAAGGTAAGGATGTAAAGGAAAAATGTAGTGTTGGATGTATAGGCTGCCAAATTTGTGTTAAAAGCTGTCCGTTTGAAGCAATAACCTTTGAAAATAACTTAGCTAAAATTGATTATACAAAATGTACTCAATGTATGGTATGTGTAGAAAAATGTCCGACAAAAGCAATAAGAGGAGATTTATCTAAAAGAAAAACAGCTAAGGTTATAGAAGATAAATGTATAGGATGTACAATTTGTGCGAAAAACTGCCCTACAAATGCTATTGAGGGGGAACTGAAAAGTATTCATAAAGTAAATCCTGATAAATGCATAGGATGTAAAGTGTGTTATGAAAAGTGTCCTAAAGATGCGATAGAAATGATATAAGATTTTAATTTAAACAATAAGACTATAGGTTTTATTGTTTTTTTTTTAATTGGATGATAAACTAAAATAAGCATGTTGAGATTTAAATACACAAATTAGGAGGATGTATATTTGGAATTAATACTTGCATCAGCTTCACCAAGAAGAAAAGAAATAATTGATATGTTTAATGTTACATATAATATAAAAGTCCCAGATGTTAATGAGTTTATAGATTGTAGATTTTCACCGTCTGTAAATGCTATGCATATAGCATATTTAAAAGCTAAAGATATAGTTACTCATAATAAAGATTCTATTGTTGTTTCAGCAGATACTATTGTGACAATAGAAGATAAAATATTTGGTAAACCAGTAGATGTAAATGAAGCAAAAGAAATGCTTACACAATTAAGTGGAAAAAAACATTCTGTTATAACTGGTTTTTGTATAGTGAATTATAATAAAAATATTGTTTATACAGATTATATTAAAACAGATGTTTATTTTCGGGAACTATCTAATAAACAAATTATTAAATATATAGAAACTAACGAATTTAAGGATAAAGCTGGAGCGTATGCAATTCAAGGTAAAGCAGCTATTTTTATTGATAAAATTGAAGGCGATTATTTTAATGTTGTTGGATTACCAATAGCTGAAATAAATAGAGTTTTAATTGATTTTTTTTCTTTTAATTTAATCTAATTGTTTAGGAGGTTAAATATGCCAAATAATAGCCTTATTAAAGATATAATAAAGGATGAAAGACCAAGAGAAACTTTGCTTAATAAGGGTGAATCTTTTCTTTCTGACTCTGAATTATTAGCTATTTTAATCAATAATGGTACTCGAGATAAATCAGCTATTGCTCTTGCAAGTGAGATTATAGAAGAAAATCAAGGTATAAAAAATTTATGTAATATTAGTATAGAAGAATTATCTAAAATTAAGGGTATTGGTTTGGCAAAAGCATGTAGAATAATATCTGCATTAGAATTAGGAAGAAGAGTGTCTGTTGCTTCTGAATTACAAAAATTTAAAATTTCATCTCCTCAAGATATTGGAAAAGTATATATGGAAGAGTTAAGGTACAGAAAAAAAGAAGTTTTTAGAGTAGTTTTATTAAATACAAAAAACGTAATAATATCGACTAAAGATATATCAGAAGGCAGTTTAAATGCTTCTATAGTTCACCCCAGAGAAGTATTTTTAGAAGCAATTAAAAAGAGCGCAAATAAAATGATATTGATTCATAATCATCCTTCAGGTGATCCAAGTCCGAGTATGGAAGATATTAATATTACAAAGCGTCTGATAAGTGCTGGTCAAATTATTGGTATAGAAGTTTTAGATCATGTTATTATTGGTGATGGGAAGTTCTATAGTTTTAAGGAAAATGGACAAATTTAGTTTAGGAGATTGTTTTATGCCTAATAAAATCAAATACAAAAAAAAAGTATACATATTTTTAATTATTTTATTTATATTAATTACTAGTCTTTCTTTATCATTAAAAAAAGGTAATGATAATTTTTTGAGTAGAATAGGTTTGGAAATACTATCGCCTCCAAATAAAATAATAACTAGTTTAAAAAATTCATCAGCAAATTTCTTGTCAAGTTTATTGCCTAAAAATGATAAAAATATTAGAATCAATGAACTTGAAACCGAAGTTGAAAAATTAAGAAATCAACTTATTCACAATACTATTACAGAAAGCGAATTGAAGCAATTAGATGATTTAAAACAAAGTTTGAATTTTATTGATGAAGCTTATAAAAAAAATTATGTAACTGCGTCTATTGTAGGTAAGAATGATGGGAATTACTATACATCATTTACAATTTCTGCTGGCAAAAATCAAAATGTAAAAAAAAATGGAATAGTTTTAACTGGAAAAGGATTAGTGGGAAGGATATATGAAATTTCTGACAATTATTCTAAAGCGATATCGATTTTAGACAGCAAATCATCTGTTAGTTTTCAAGTGTTAAGAGAGGAAAGGTATACTGGAATTGCTAGTCAAAATATAACTATGGATTACGAATACCAAGATTTTGAAGGATATATAAAGGGTTATTTATTTGATATAAACTATAAAGTTTTACCTGGGGATATAATTATAACATCAGGGCTTGGATTATATCCAAAAGGTATTCCTATAGGAAGTGTTGATAAAATAATAGAAGATAAGAATAATTTACTTAAGTATGTTAAAATAAAACCATATGTTAATCTAAAAAAAATAGATAAAGTAATGATTTTAAATCCAAGAGATTTTAATTAAAAGAGGTAGCTTGTGAAAAAAATTTTATATTTTACAATAGGATTGATTGTCATTTTTTTTTCAAATACATTTTTAAATGATTTAAACTTATTTATATTTAATATTAAACCAAATCTCACTTTGATTTATCTGGTTTATATATCAATATATATAGGAGCAGATAAAGCGTCATTAATTGGCTTGCTTCTTGGTCTTGTAATTGATATAAGTGTTGGAAAGTATTTTGCTTATTATTCTTTGATTTTTTTCTTGATAGGTTTTTTTTGTGGAAATCTTAAAGAAAAGGTATTTAAAGAAAATATTTTTACTATATTACTTCTAATATTAATTTCTTCTTTTATAGACAATTTACTTTCTATAATTATTACTGGATTTAGCATATCAAATATAGGGGTTTATTTTTTAAGATTATCAGAAGGCGTAATTATAAATGGTATGATATCAGCCTTATTATTTTATCCTTTAAATATGATACTTATCAAAGTTGATGAACAATGGTGAATAAAATGAAACTAGATACTAATAATAGATTTCAAGTAATGTATATATTTATATGTATAGTGTTTATTGGATTATTTGTAAGAATGTCATATATGACTATAATTCAAGGTGAAGATTTTTACTCAATAGCCGAAAATAAAGTTTATAAAAAAATAGAATCGCAAGCCCCCAGAGGGGAGATTAGAGATAGAAATGGAATTTTATTAGCAGGCAATAGACCAAGTTTTACAGTTCTGATATCTCAAAATGAATTAGTTAAAGAGAAAATTAACGATACTTCTATTATACTCATGGATATTTTGAGAAAAAATAATGAACTTGTAGGTGATGATTTTCCAATTAAAAATGATGGAAATAAATTATATTTCATATATGATGAAAAAATAAGTCAGTGGAAAGAAAAAAACAATATAGAACTTAATAAAAACGCTAAAGAAAGCTTTTACAATATAGTTCAAAATATTAAAGAACAAGGAATAATAGAAATAACAGATGAAGATTCGGTGTATGAAATACAAAAGAAAATTAACAGTGCCGGGGTTTACCCTCCAATCTCAGTTAGTAAATGGGAATTTACTGAAGAAACAAAGAAAAAAGAATGGCTGGCTAAATATAAAATTAAAAATAATGATATTGATGCTAAATCTGCATATGAATTAATAAAAGAATACTATGACATACCGAAAGAATTAGAAGATAGAAAAGTAAGAGATGTTTTATTAATTCGTGATTTATTAAAATCAAAAGGATATTTTCAGTATGAACCAGTGGTAATAGCTACTGATGTATCTGAAGAAACAGTATCCACAATTGAGGAGTTATCGATTGATATTCCTGGTGTTACTGTTCAAATAAAGCCAATAAGATATTATCCGAATGCTAATTTGGCAGCACATGTATTGGGTCAAATCGGAAGAATATCAACTCAAGAAGAAATAAATAAGTTTGTTAATGAAAAAAAATATAGTAACTCAGATATTATCGGTAAAACTGGAATAGAGAAAAAGTATGAGGAAAATCTAAAAGGATATAATGGTTATAGAAGAGTTCAGGTTGATGCATTTGGAAGGTTGATTAATAGTATTGATTTTGAACCACCCGTATCGGGAGATACAATATATTTAACCATTGATTCTGAGTTGCAAGAAGTTGCTCAAAGTGCTTTAGAAAAAAATCTTAATCTGATTCAAATGGGAGGGATTTTTGAAAGCGAATGGGGTAATGTCAAATTAAGAGGTAATAGCAGGGTATATAGTAAAGCAAAATCAGGAGCCGTAGTAGCACTGGATATTAAAAGTGGAGAAGTTCTTGCTTTAGCTAGTTATCCAGATTATGATCCTAATCTTTTTACTACAGGCGTTTCTGTTAGTGATATGGATAATTTAATGCCTGAAAATTTAAATGATCCACTCTCTCCAAAACCATTATATAATATTGCAACAATGACTTCTGTTCAGCCGGGTTCAATTTTTAAGATGATAACGGGATTAGCTGCTTTAGAAAGTGGACTAGATCCTAATTATAAAATAAAGGATCAGGGTTATATAGAGATGGGTGGAAGAACATTTGGATGTTGGTTTTGGAATGATTATAGGGGTAAGCATGGTGAAGAAGATTTAGTTGCAGCCCTTAGAGATTCATGTAATTATTATTTTTACTGTATAAGTGTAGGATATGATTATGCCAAAGATAAACCAATTCCTGTTGAAATGAATGCTAACAAAGTTCTTGAAATGGCTAGAATGTTTGGCTTAGATGATTTAACAGGGATTCAAATTGAAGAGATTGCAGGTAAAGTTCCTAATCCTGACCAAAAATTAGAAGAAACAAAAAAATCTTTATATTATGCAATAAATGGCAAGATGAGGAGTTATTTTTCTGATATTTCTAGCTCGAGTCCGTTATACGAAGAAAGAATAAATAAAATTGTTTCATGGATGGATGAAAATCCTTCGCGCTCAGAAATGATAAATAGAATGAAAGGTTTAAATGTAAAAGAAGATTTAGTGATTGAAATAGCAGAATATGTAAAGTATAGTTTTTATAATCAAGGGAAATGGAAAACTGGAGATACTTTTAATCTTTCGATTGGACAAGGAGCTCATGCTTATACTCCATTACAAATAGCAAATTATATATCAGCAATTGCTAATAATGGATACTTAAATAATGTAACAGTGGTAGACAAGATAGAAAAATATGATAAATCAGATGAAAAAATTATTCAAAGAAAATCAATAGAAATACCTGTTGATAAAGCAAATTTAGAATATTTAAGAAGAGGAATGATAGATGTAACTGATGAAGGAACTGCAAAAGAAATATTCCAGAACTTTCCAATAAAAGTGGCCGCTAAAACTGGAACTGCTCAAAAAAGTGGAAAAATACCAGTGCTTGATGAAGAAGAATATTTGATATCTCATCTTAGTGATTATAATCTAAAAAAAACAGAAGTTATGAATTTAGCTAATGAATTAAGTGTAGAGTCAAAAGAAAATCTTGCTTTTCATAGATATATAAGAAGAGCTATATTAGAACTTAATCCAAATTTGACGGATGATGATATTAATAGATTTAAAGATAACTATGATAATTTTGCTTGGTTTGTATCGTATGCTCCTCATGATGACCCCAAAATAGCTGTAGTTTCTTTAATATTTCAAGGTGGAAGTGGAGGCTATGCTGGACCAGTAGTTAGAGAAGTTATAGCTCAGTATTTTGGCTTGAATTCTTCAGATTCTGAAGAGATACAAGAAGGTGAAGAAAAATAAAATTTTGTATTTAAGAATGTGATAAAAAAATTATATAAAGAACAATTTATTAATATAGTATATAATATTTGGAGGACTTATTGATGAAATCTTTAAAAGATACAATTGAGTTTAAAGGAACTAAGGATGGATTCATTATAGTTGTAAATAATGAAGCTGATTTTCATAATGCTAAAGAAAATTTAATTGAGAAAATTAATTCAAATCTTTTCTTTTTTAAGGGATCGCAATTTAGCGATATTTATGCAACTAATTTAAGTGATGATGAAAAAAATAAGCTAATTAACTTTTTAGTTACAAAATTTAATATAAAATTTTTAAAAAAAGAAAAAACTATTCTTAAAGATATATCAAAAGAATGTAGTTACACTAATATTAATTTTGAAAAAACAACAAAATTTATAAAAAATACAATTCGCTCTGGCGCATTTGTTGAATATGAAGGTAATATTGTAGTTTTGGGAGATGTAAATCCAGGAGCGCAACTTATTGCAACTGGGAATATTGTTGTAATGGGAGCCTTACGAGGAATTGCTCATGCTGGTAGTAAAGGTGATGATTTAGCTTTTGTTTCAGCTATAAAATTAAACCCTATTCAATTGAGGATTTCTTCAGTAATAGCGATATCTCCAGAAGATGAAAATTTATCAGCTAATATTCTACCTCAGATTGCATTTGTACATGAAGGTCATATAGTTATAGAAAATTATCCCACAAAGATATAATTATTTAATAGAGGAGGCATAAGTATGTCTAAAGTTATTGTTATAACTTCAGGAAAAGGAGGAGTTGGAAAGACAACTTCGACCGCAAATTTGGGAACAGCATTAAGCTTAGAAGGGAAAAGGACTATTGTCATAGATGCAGATATTGGACTTAGAAATTTAGATGTAGTCATGGGATTGGAAAATAGAATAGTTTATGATTTAGTTGATATAGTCGAAGAAAGATGTAAGTATAAACAAGCTATGGTGAAAGATAAAAGATTTGAAAATTTATATTTAATACCAGCAGCTCAAACAAGAGACAAAGATTCAGTTAGCCCAAAACAAATGAAAAAATTATGTGATACCTTAAGAGAAGAATTTGATTTTATACTTATAGATTGCCCAGCTGGAATTGAAAATGGCTTTAAAAATGCTATTGCAGGTGCAGATGAAGCAATAGTAGTTACCACTCCTGAAGTCTCAGCTGTTAGAGATGCGGATAGAATCATAGGGCTTCTAGAAGCAAGTGAAATACATAATCCTAAACTTATAATTAATAGATTGAAAATTGATATGGTTCAAAGAGGAGATATGATGAATATCGACGATATTCTAGATATTTTGGCCATAGATTTGATTGGTGTAGTTCCTGATGACGAGAATATTGTTATTTCAACTAATAGAGGAGAACCAGCTGTTACCAATCAAAAATCACTAGCAGGCCAAGCTTATAGAAATATAGCTAAGAGAATTCAAGGTGAAGAAATACCTTTTATAGATTTAAATTTAAATGAAGGTTTTGTGTCGAAATTAAAAAAACTTATTGGACTAAAATAGTGAGGAGGTGTTATCATGCTTGATATCTTTAAGATTTTTTCAAACGACAGAAATTCTAGCAAAAATGTTGCTAAAGAAAGATTAAAGCTTGTCCTGATTCATGATAAGGGAAACTATTCTCCATCTGTTTTAGAAGCTTTAAAAGAAGATATTTTATTAGCGATAGAAAAATATATGGAAGTTGATGAAGATAATATAGAAGTTAAAATGATAAAAACTAAAAGTCAAGATAATTTAGAAATGGTACCAGCACTTGTTGCAAATATACCAATAAAAAAGATGAAGTAGTTATAATTTGAATGGAGCATTATTATGGATTTAAAAAAATATAAAGATTTTGACTTTATATTATTTATAGTTGTTTTTTTTCTTTTTTTAATAGGTTTAGTTTTGATTTCTAGCGCAACTGGTATAAATGAGGGAGGCAGTTTTAAAAGGCTAATAATTCAAACTATATCTTATATTTTAGGGATTATTTTTATTATATTTTCCATGTTTTTTGATTATAATGATTTTAAGAAACATGAGAAAAAGTTATATATTTTAGGTATTGTTTTATTACTATTAGTATATATTCCTGGATTAGGGAAAACTCAATTTTCCGCTAGATCATGGATAAATTTAGGCATAATAGATTTTCAACCTATAGAACTTGTAAAGCTAACTTTTATATTGGGATATGCGAAGTATTTAGAAGAAAGAAAGGATATGTTTTATAATATAAAAGAAATATTATTAGCAATTTTGTATCCTTTGCCTATAATAATTCTTATTATGCTACAACCAGATCTTGGAGGTGCAATTGTTTTTTCTTTTATAATATTTGGCATGCTATATATTTCTGGATTGAATCTAAAAATAGTACTGTATGCTTTAATAGGAGCTATTGTTTGTTCTCCTATTATTTATAATTATGTACTTAGACCTCATCAAAGAACTAGAATTGATGCTTTCTTAAACCCTGGGGATCCATCTTATGAAGGGAATTTTCAAGTCATACAATCAATGATAGCAATTGGATCTGGAAAAGTATTGGGGAAAGGATTATTTAATGGAACTCAAAATCAGTATGGTTTTTTACCAGTAACGGAGAGTGATTTTATTTTTGCAGTTCTTGGTGAAGAATTTGGTTTATTAGGAATGTCTTTAGTGTTGATTTTGTATTTTATTTTTTTCAAAAGATTATATCTTTTAGCTACTTCGGCTAAAGACTTTTATGGCACACTAATAATTGTAGGTATCACATCGATGTTTTTATATCAATTTGTGCAAAATGTTGGAATGACAATGGGAGTCATGCCTGTAACAGGTGTAACATTGCCCTTTGTAAGTTATGGAGGTAGTTCTATGCTTGCAAGTATGATGGCTTTAGCTCTTGTTTTTAATGTATCTATAAAACGTAGAAAGATTAATTTTTAAATTAGGAGTGTATATTATGAAAGTAGCATTAATTGCACACGACCATAAAAAGGATATTTTAATTAATTTTGTTTTAGCATATTCAGAAATATTCAAAAAACATGAACTCTTTGCAACTGGAACTACTGGAAGACTAGTAGAAAAGATGACTGGATTAAAAGTTTATAAATTTTTATCTGGACCACTTGGTGGGGATCAGCAGATTGGAGCTAAAATAGCTGAAAATAATATGGATTTAGTTATTTTTCTTAGAGATCCATTAACTTCTCAACCTCATGAGCCTGATGTACAAGCTCTTCTTAGATTATGTGATGTACATGCAATACCACTTGCGACAAACCTTGCTTCAGCTGAATTATTTATTAATGGTTTAAAAAGAGGAGACTTAGATTATAGGGATATTGATTGATTATCTTTTTTTATATTTTACTTTATTGACAAATATATATCTAAGGATTATAATCAAAATGAAAAATTAAAGATTTGTAAATAGAGGTGCAGCAAGAAGGTAATACAGTTA
>CAZFTH010000027.1:0-14406 GCA_964521745.1 uncultured Peptostreptococcaceae bacterium | reverse complement strand
CTTATAATTAATGAAGGCACTTTTTTTCTGTTAAGTTTTACTGCACAATCTTTGTTCTATGTATTTTCATTGTTTGGATATTTATTACGGAAAAAAAGAAAGATTATGCTCTTTTATTACCCGTACCATTACTCGCTAACAATTGCTGCTCAAATTTATTCAATTGTTAACACCCTTAAAGGACAGAGTAAAGCAACTTGGGAGAAATCAGAAACAACTAGAAATATATAGAGAGGTCTGTTTCATATGGAGGTTACATTATTATTAATACTAATTATTCAGCTAATGTTATTGCTTATTTGTTTGGTGAATTTTTATAAAGATCCAATGGATTTTGGAAATTTCTTTATGATTATATACTTCATATTTTATGCTTTTCCTGCGTGGGATGAAGTTATGGGGTGGGGATTATTCTTAGACAACTTTTCTAGTTCATATAGACAACTATCAAGCGTTGCTGAAGGAAGCTATCTACTGTTTATAACAACTTTAATAATGCTTACATTTTACATCGGATACTTTATTTCAAAGAAAACAATTCCTATGAAGGATAGATTCAATTATGTATACTCTATAAATAATTTGAGTTTGAAATTATCTATTTTTTTCTTGTCAATAGTTTGGATAGCTGTTTTTTATAGTGCCTTTAGAGAATATTCGGGGAGTTTTTTACTTTTTATTTCGCCATCTCGAAAAACAGGTCTTTTTCAGTCATACTATTTAAGATATATTTTTAAGTTATTGCCTCAAGTAATACTTATTATATTACTCATAAATAGTCATTTGAAAGGTAGGAGAATAGCGCTTTTAGAATATATAGTTGCGTCCGTATCATTATTAGCATATTCTGTTACAGGTCAAAGAAGAGAGATCTTAGTATTTGCAATTTTTGTACTACTTATATTTATAGAATTAAAAAATGAAAATTTTAGTACAAAAATGAAAAACAAACTTAAAAGAAAAATAGTAATGTTTGTAGGACTTGCAGGTATTGTGTTTACGCCTGTTTTATGGTGGTTAAGAGTTATTGCTTCTCAATTGCAGAGAGGGGTAACAGATATTGTCATGCCATGGGAGATTAGGGGATTTACAGAACTTGTTTTTGGTAGTGGTGCTACGGGTTTTAAAATGTTATTGCTAGTTCGAACATATATCGATGATATACCTAATAGATGGGGGTATAATATATTTGTTTTCTTGAGTAGTTTTGTACCAAGAAGTATTTGGGCCAACAAGCCGCTTCCTATTCCTGACTGGTTAGAAAGATATGCCTTAGTAGGAACTAATCCATCGCTTTTTTATGTGAATGATATGTATGTAAGTTTTGGGTGGATGAGCATACTTGCTAGTTTGTTTTTTGGTGCAATTATTTCATTTTTTTATACAAAACTTTCTCGATCTAAAGTCTTAGAGTATAAGATTTATTCTTTCGTTATATTTGCAAATATTATTACACTATTTAAAAATGGCGTTTCTGATTTTCTGATTAATGTCTTGTTCACAATTTTTATATCGATGATATTTATTAAGCAAATATTTTCAAAGAAAAAAGTTAGGATCGAAGAGTAGAATCATAGGAGAGATTAAGAATGAAGATACTAGTTGTCGGAAATTTCGGGTATAAAAAGAATAATTTAAACGGGCAAACAGTCCGTACTAGAACAATTAAAGAAACTTTAATAAAACACTTGCCCCAAAGTACTGTTAAGTACTTTGATACGTCGTATATTCTCAATATAAGAAAAATGCTTAGCTTCGTTTGTGATTACTTATTTTCTAAGATAATTGTAGTTGCCCTGGCAAGAAGAGGTGTTAAAATCTTATACCCAATAATAGTTTTGGGAAATTCTTTTTTTAGAAAACAAACAGAATTTGTTGCTATTGGTGGGTGGCTTGATGATTATATAGAAGAAAGACCACAAAGTATTAAGTGGTTAATAAGGGCAGATACTATTTTTGTACAACTTGAATCATTAAAGGTTAAATTAGAAAATAGAGGTTTATATAACGTTGTACATTTACCAAACTTTAGGCTGTATAACCATAAAATTAAAAGTATTGGTGAAGACAGCAATATTGAAAAATTTGTTTTGTATTCTAGAATAGTTGAAGAAAAGGGAGTGAAGATTGCGATAGATGCAACTAACTATCTAAATTTAACTTTGAATAAAAGCATCTCTCTAGATATATTTGGGCCTATTGATGCTTCTTATAAAGATGAATTTCAGGAATTAATCGCGAAATCTAATAGGGTTAAATATAATGGTGTCTTAAATCCAGAAAATGTAATAAGTGCTTTATCTAAATATCAAATTCTACTTTTTCCATCATATTATAGAGGCGAAGGATTTCCAGGAACTATATTAGATGCATTTTCTGCCGGATTAGCAGTAATAGCGTCGGATTGGAAATATAACTCTGAAATTATAAAAAACATGGAAAATGGCATTATATGCAAAGTCAAGGATACAAAAGATTTAGTAAATTCGATGGAGTTTGCAATTAACAACCCATTTTGTGTTTATGAAATGAGGAAAAAAGCTCTGTTAGAAAGCAAAAAGTATGAGGAAGAGTTAGTTGGAGGCATTTTCGTTAAGCAAATAGAAGAAAACTATAGGGAGCGGTTACTATGAAAAACAAAGTGGCATTACACGGTTCATATTACGGAGATAATTTTGGAGATACACTTTTTGTTGAAATATTTAATAGTTGGATAAAGGAGTTAGAACATTATGACAAAGATAATGTTATACTTCCCTTTGCGGGAAATAGAGTGAGGAATTTAGTTAGTGTATCATCTCAAAAAGGACTTAAAGGACTTTTACAAGCTGGAAAGATTGTATTTATTGGAGGGGGTTATTTAGGTGAGCGACCGAACGATAGACTAGTATGGAATGCGAGGTTGTTCGTTAGACATTTAACAATCGCTATTTTTGCGCTGATTTTTCAGAAGCCTTATATTTTTGTTGGCGTAGGGGCAGGACCACTTTCAAATAAAATTATTAGAAAAATGGTGGTATTTTTGTGTAATAGGAGCGTGAAAGTAATTGTTAGAGATATTGAGTCATACAATTATTTAATAGATTACGGAGTAGAAAAAAATAAAATCATTACAACTGCGGATTCAGTATTAACCTTGGACAATAGTTATTTAGAAAATAATAATATAAAAACAATAAATTATATAAATAATTTTAAAAAAGCCAATAAAGTAATTATTGGAGTGCATTTGCCTGCCAGAGATGAACATACAGATAAACTTGATAAGATTATTAAAGCATTGAGAGAATATGTCGATATTTCTAAGAATGTAAAACTAATTGTTTTCAATGATTTTTATAAAGAGGGGTATAACTATATAGCTCTAAATATGATAAAAGAACGTTTTAAAGATGAAGAATTTGAAGTATATGACTATACAGATCCTAATAACCTTATTGGGCTGATAAGTCAGTTAGATATTGTAATAACTACAAAACTTCATGTTGGTGTTGTAGCTAACTGCTATGGTGTATACTCATTATCGTTTCCAGTACATGGGAAAACAATTCGGTTTTATAAACAAATAAATTTAAATGAGAGATGCATAGACATTAATACGCTAGAGGAATTTGATGTCTTAAAACTTCTCAATTCATACACCAATACAAGTGATATAGTTAGCAATATTCCAATTGAACAGCGGGAACTAGCAAAAATGAATAAAAAGATTTTTTTAGATTTTATTAGTTAGCACCTAAATTATTAGGACTTTTTTATAGAAAGGGTGATTATTCAGACGTGAAGTTTATAAAATTGAAATATTTATCAATAATTATTTTTATAGTAGTTTTTTTTCTAGGGTTTAATAGTTTAAATAATCTTAGGGGAACTAATAAAAAAGGATTTGAAGGTTTAAATGTTGAAACAAATGAATGGGTTTACTTCCCAATTACCCATGGGGCATCGGGATATGGAATTCATAAAACACAAGACCCTCAAGCAGAATATGATGAAATTTCAAATAAGACATTTATAGTATTCTCAGGTGAAGGAGAAAACCCTTATGCAACATATTATGATCATGCAACAGGGAAAATTGCTGCACCAATAAAAATTGGAACGAGTCCGTTAGTTGAAGATCTACACGGCACACCAACTATGATTATTGATAAAGATGGATATATACATGTTTTCTTTGGCAGTAGCTCATCTTATGTTCATTATTCTAAATCGACAAATCCTAGAAATATAACTGAGTGGAGTACTACTATATTAACGGATGTACCTAAAGGTACTTATCATAACCCTACGTATGATAAATTAACAGGAGATATCTATGTTGTATTTAGAGCTGGAGATTCTCATGGTGATAAGTATCCAAGTCACGAATATGCAGGTTTAATCAGAAGTAAAGATAACGGAAAAACATGGGATGATTTAGGAGCAATAATTGATTTGACTGGCCATCCTGCATCACATTCGGATGTTTATATTAGAAGTATAGATGCTGTTAATGGTAAACTTTATTTAACTTGGAATATAGCATATGGGAAAAAACACAATGATATTCGTGCAAATGTGTATCATGCTTATTATTCGATTGAAGATGAAATGTTATATTCAGTAAATGGGCTTCAAGTTGGTAAAGTAATTGATTGGACAGAGCATTCAAGTTCCGAGATTTGTGTTAGCGAAGTTAATGGTGCGAATTTTGCTGGACACTCTTTTGACAATAAGGGAAAAAGCTATGTATATTGGACGCAAAAAATTGATAATGAAGATTCCATAGGTTATATGGTAGGGTATTGGGAAAATGGCAAGTGGAAAATTACAGATATTGGTGCGCGTACTCATCATATTATGCATAATATGGCTTTGAGAATTGATAACTCAGGAAAAATGGAGGCTTTTCTCATCTCTGGAATAGAGCATGATATGGTATATGAATATTCTTTTAATAATATGTTACAAAGAGGGGGTAATTTATCTGTATGGGAAAGTTTGGATGGAATAAAATGGAGCCAAGCCGAATTGATTATTGGTGTGTCTGAAACTACGGGTCAGGGGATTGATGTAGTTACAATACCTAAGAATAGTCATAATGATTTAAAAGCATTAGCGATGTCCTTTTCGGCATCATTCACTCAATTCAACTTACCGATTTATGGAATTTCGAACGAAAACAATCATTATTCGTATTCAAAATTTGAGCCTAAATCTCTAAAGCATTATATAAGGCGTGGATTAATTCCATCACTAACTGAAGATGATTTAGATAAAATACCTATAGGACAAGATAACTACCGAGAATGGGATCTTAAGGGATATTTACCCAATAACACTACAGAGGTTTATCTTAGGATAATCATAAGAACTATTAATGAAGATGGAACTTTTAGAATAGTTTTAAAAGAAGGTGAAACAAACTCAAAACTTCGTCGCGACAATGCTGTTTCAGGCATTGCATCTGATGGAGTACAAGAGTTCTTTCTTTGGGTTCCAGTATCATCAAACAGAACAATTGACTGGATGACTATTGGTGAAGTGATTAATTCAATAACATTTGAAGTAGTTGGTTATCAAACTCATTAACTGATGTTTTGTTTAGTATTTTTTGATAATTTGATAAAAGAAAAGGTTGTTCGAAAATAATGAATTTTACTTATACTACTTTATCTGAGATAGAGGGATTTTAAATTGAAAAAAACAATTATTCTAGTTATGTTATTAACAATAGTTTCAAAAGTAATGGGATTGGCAAGAGAACTATCACTCTCTTACTTTTTTGGAGCTTCGAATATAAGTGATGCATACTTAATCGCATTGACAATACCCACAGTAATTTTCTCTTTTATAGGATTGGGTGTAAAAACCACTTTTATACCTATGTATAGGGAAGTTTTTGATAAGAATGGAATAGAAAAAGCTAACGAATTTACTAATAATGTAAGTGTTTTAATAAGTTTAGTTTCTACTATTATTGTAATAATAGTACAAATTTTCACGGTTGATGTAGTAAGGATCTTTGCTTCAGGCTTTGAAGGAGATACGCTAATTTTAGCAGTTCAACTGACAAGAATAACCATATTTTCTGTATATATAATTGGGCTGAACTATATTTGTGAAGGATATCTTCAAACAAACAGCAAATTTCTAATTACAGGACTGATAGGTATTCCGTTAAATATAATAATAGTATTATCAATAGTTGCTGGTTATAAAGTAGATACGGTTTGGCTAGGTATAGGTCAGATTATAGCTGTTCTTTCACAGTTAGGTTTTATGATACCGTTCATTATTAAACAAGGGTACAAGGTGAAAGGGCATATTAATTTAAGAGACAAAAACTTAACTAGAATGTTCTATTTATCAATACCGGTGATATTAGGTACATCAGTAAACCAAATAAATAAATTGGTGGATAGAACAATTGCATCTTCAATAACTGTAGGGGGAATTTCAGCACTTGTTTATGCTAATAGATTAAACTTATTTATACAGGGCATTTTCGTTTTATCTGTAACGACAGTTATGTTCCCTATGGTAACTAAAATGGCCTCACAGAATAACACCGCAGGTATTAAGAAAATTACTATGGATGCAATTAATGGGGTTAGTTTGTTACTTGTGCCTATAGCTATAGGTTCTATGTTATTTTCAACTGAAATAGTTGACTTGATTTATGGAAGAGGCGCTTTTGATATTGAAGCAATTCAATTGACAGCGAGTTCGTTGTTTTATTATTCTATAGGGATAACATTTTTTGGGTTTAGAGAAATACTCGCAAAAACATTTTACTCATTACAAGATACAAAAACTCCAATGATTAACGCGGCAATTGGAATGGGAATAAATATAGTTTTGAATATAATCCTTTCAAAATATCTAGGCGTTGGTGGTTTGGCGTTAGCAACAAGTATAGCAGGTATATGCATAACATTATTAATGTTTATTTCTTTAAGACGAAAAATGGGGGCATTAGGGCTAAAAAATGTTGGAATATCTTTAATGAAAGTTATTTTTGCATCTTTAGTTATGGCAGTTATTGCTAAGTATATATTCATGTACTTCGATTCACTCTACAGTCAAAATATTGCTCTTTTAATAGCTATAGTTGGCGGAGCAGTTATTTATTTTGTTAGTGTGTATTTGACAAAAGTTGAAGGAATGGATTTTATTATAAATTCTATTACCGCAAAAAAGAAGAAAGTAAAATTATAAAGTTATCATAGATTCCATAAATTAGTGGAGGTAATCTAAAATGAAAATACTAATAACAGGTGCAGCCGGTTTTATCGGCTTTCACCTTTCACAAAAACTATTAAAACAGGACTATCAGATAATTGGAATTGACAACTTGAACGACTATTATGATCCAAGCCTAAAACAATCCAGGCTTGAGATTTTAGGAAAATACAATAACTTCAATTTTCATAAGGTAGATTTAAAAGACAAGGCAGCGGTAGATCATATCTTCGAAACCTACCAGCCTACTCACGTCATAAACTTAGCGGCTCAAGCAGGAGTGCGGTACTCCATAGAGAATCCCTATGCTTATGTGGATTCAAACTTGACCGGTTTCATGAATATCTTAGAGGCTTGTAGGAACTATCCCGTAGCGCATCTTCTTTATGCATCTTCTAGTTCTGTCTATGGTGGCAATAAAGTAGCACCATTCTCTACAAATCATAATGTGGACCATCCGGTGTCTCTTTATGCAGCTACTAAGAAGTCTAATGAACTGATGGCTCATACTTACAGTCATTTGTATGGCATCCCAACAACTGGACTTAGATTCTTCACAGTTTACGGTCCATACGGAAGACCAGATATGGCTTACTTCTCATTCACAAAGGATATCTTAGCAGGAAAGCCCATCAAAGTCTTTAATCATGGGAAGATGGAAAGAGATTTCACTTATATTGATGATATTGTTGAAGGTATCGTGAAGCTTATTGATAAAGCTCCTGCTGCCAACAAAGACTGGGATGAAAGTAAGGACGATTTAAGTACAAGCTTTGCACCGTACAAGATTTACAACATTGGTAACAACAATCCTGTACAGCTTATGAGATTTATCAATGCCTTAGAGTCTGCTCTTGGAAAAGAAGCGGAGAAAGTCTATATGGACATGCAGCCAGGAGATGTTCTTAGAACCTATGCAGATGTATCTGATCTTGAGAGAGACATTAACTTTAAACCATCTACAAGTATTGAAGACGGGCTTAAGAAGTTCGTTGAATGGTATGAAGATTATTATAAAGTAGAGAAGTAGGCTAAATGACAACAATGAAAGTCATATTCAAATTAAAGTTATTAGGTCTTTGTGACCTTACATAAACAAGGGGGTAAGAATCAATGAAAATAACTATCGCTGGAACAGGCTACGTTGGTCTGTCTAATGCCATACTTTTAGCGCAACATAACGAGGTCATCGCATTAGATATCATCAAAGAAAAAGTTGATATGATTAATAACAAGAAATCTCCAATTGCTGATCCGGAGATTGAAGAATATCTTGCAACAAAGGATCTTAATCTAACTGCAACAACTGATAACTTTGAAGCATTCAAAGAGGCTGACTATGTCATCATTTCTACACCTACTAATTACGATCCAGAGAAGAACTATTTCAATACAAGAACGGTAGAAGCTGTAATTGCAAATGTATTATCGATAAATCCAGATGCTGTAATGATTATTAAGTCCACAGTGCCTGTTGGATACACTGAATCTATTAAAGAAAAATTTGATACTCAGAATGTTATTTTCTCACCGGAATTCCTGAGAGAAGGTAAAGCATTATATGACAATCTTTACCCATCAAGAATTGTAGTGGGTGAGCAGTCTGAGAGAGCAAAAGTATTTGCAGAACTTCTCGCTCAAGGAGCTATCAAGAAAGACATTCCAATTCTTTATACAGATGCAACAGAAGCAGAAGCCATCAAACTTTTTGCTAACACCTATCTTGCACTTAGAGTGGCATACTTCAATGAGCTTGATTCCTATGCGGAAGTAAGAGGATTAGATACTAAGCAGATAATAGAAGGTGTAGGCCTTGATCCACGTATTGGTACTCACTATAACAATCCTTCATTTGGATATGGTGGATATTGCTTGCCTAAGGATACAAAACAACTATTGGCTAATTATGCAGACGTGCCCCAAAACGTGATGTCTGCGATAGTAGATGCGAATAGAACGAGAAAAGACCATATTGCCGATATGATCATTAAGAGAAATCCTAAGATTGTTGGTATTTACAGACTTACCATGAAAATGGATTCTGATAACTTTAGACAATCTGCAATCCAAGGAGTCATGAAGCGTATCAAAGCTAAAGGCATCGAAGTAGTAGTGTTTGAGCCGGCTCTTCATGAAGATGAATTCTACAATTCTCGAGTGATCAAAGACTTTGATGAGTTTAAGAAGATTTCTGATGTCATCGTTGCAAATAGACTATCTGATGAGATTAAAGATGTGGTAGACAAGGTATACACGAGAGATTTATTTAGTAGAGATTAATGGACAAGACTTGATCTCACTCCCACCCAACTCCCCAAGTCCCCAAGAAACTTTTCATCTACATAAGTAAATTTTGGGAATCTTATATGAGGCTTAGAAGTAATAAGGGTTATATACAGAGTGAGCTCAATCTGGTTGATACACATGATTACTTTGAAACCGAGATAAGCAGTAATGGTAACACCTGGATGTGCTGTGATGGTAAAAATTCGAGATGGGCAGTGATGGTAACTTTTCAGATAAGCAGTGATTCTGGTTGATCAGTTAGACACCATGATTAACAGTGAAAGAGAACGGGCATTTTTTAGACGCAGAGATGTCCGTTTTTTAAGAAGATGAGTTTACAGAATATTTTGTTGATGGTTGCGGTGTGGGAGGGTTTGAAAATGTCTAAAGAATCAATTTTAAAGAAGAGCTATGAGATCGTTAGTGATTGTCCTAAAGCTATGGATTGGGAAACTTATGAATCTGAAACAATTGAAGCTTATCAACAATTATTAAAAACTCATAAAAATGATGAAGCTGCCTTCCAGAAGTTTTTTGAGGAGAATCCGGCTATGATGCCTGGTGCTTTTGGATTTTTCGGAGAGTCTGGCCATGCACCATATAACAACATTTTGATATCGCAGCCAAAACTAAATGGAGCATCAACACGGATACCAGATTTTTTATGGATTGCTACCGATAGTTGTACTATCTACCCTGTATTTGTGGAAATCGAAAGACCATCAAAACGATGGTTTACTAAAAGTGGCCAACCTACTGCCGAATTTACCCAGGCCCAAACACAATTATCTGAGTGGAAAGCTTGGTTTCAAAACCCGACTCATCAACACTTGTTCTTTGAGTTTTATGAAATCGGAACAGAATACAGAAGAGGAAAGTCAATTATTCCGTATTATGTACTCATTTATGGTTCGAGAGATGAGTTTCAAAATAGGCCAGACTTGAATGAAAAAAGGAATTTTCTTAGTAGAGATAATGAGATATATATGACATTTGATAGGCTCTCACCGAATCTCAAAGCGAGGAATGTAATAACTTGTAAAAAATCATCAGAAGGATACATAGCTCTAAATATTCCTCCAACTTTTCGATTGGGACCAGTATTTGCTAAAGAGATGAGCAGGATAAACGGAAAAGAAGATGCAGTAAGAAACTCTTCAACTTCTGATGAAAGAAAAGCATTTATGATTTCGAGATTTGAATATTGGGATGATTTTGGAAAGAGAGATCCAAGGGGTATCCGATCAACATCGGATTGGGAGTAAAACATTAGAAGTGGTTTGTATTTAAATATTCGCAGTGTAATTTTGAATGAGAAGTGAGGTGATTACGATGGCTGTATTTGTATCTGATGAACTTGAACTTGGTTTAGAGCTAGAAAAATTAGGAGTATTTGATTCGCTCATGGATGAAGACAGTAACTTCTTCATTAATATTAAACGATTAAGAGATACAAAAGTACCCGAGTTTAAAGATTCATATGAAAATATAAATTCATATTTTAGGGATCTTGGCTTATTATTAAAGGCATCTAAAAAATCAGATGACAAGCTTTATAAAACAGCGGTTAAAAAGTTCGATTTCTCAGAAGTTAGAGGAATTAACTTAGGCTTTTCAAAGGGAACTCGTGGTGCTGGATTTGGCCCAAAATTAAGTAATCAAATAGTGAAAGACGCTTCTGAAATTATTAAAAGTGGATCGGATCAGCCAGAAATTTTTCATCTTACAAGCTTATTTGAAGAAAATGTAGGACCTGATAGGTTGAGTGATATGATTGCAACACTAATCTATGATGATATAGTGAGGTACACGAAAAGAATTTATAAAGAGGTAGGTATTAACGAGCACAATTATTCTGAGTATTCTTTTGAATCGGGTCTACTTATAAACCCATATAAAAGCTGTGAATTGTTATTATTGCCAATTGATATATTGCATGAATTGCCAATAGCTAGATCATGGGACGATATTGATAGGGTTGTCAGCGAAAATGAGACAATCAGAAGAGAGATGAGTGAGGTTGTAGGAAAAGAATGGAGTAAGCTAGCATCTAGTCAGAAAAAACGTTATATCAAGGACTTCATTTTTATGAAACCACATCTTGTGAGCAAAGTTATTGCCGATTATAAATCTACTGATGTAAAGGTCTATGATATATATCAGAACATTGACTACAGAATTGATAGATTAATCAATAACATCACAAAGGCAAAGAAGGAACTTGATCTAACTAAGAAGAACTCTTATGATTCAGCTTTGGAAATAATTGAAGAGTATAAAGAGTGGGTCGAGAACAAAAAAGGGTTTGCTGTATTACGTGATGTAAACTCTAGAAATGAAGAAAAGGTAGTTCAAAAGACGCTTCATGGGTCTGCCAGCTATTATTGTAAAACCAATGATTTAGATATTAGTCCAGAACCTAATAGTGGCAGAGGTCCAGTAGATTTTAAGATAAGTCGAGGTGGAGATAAAACTGTAATAGAAATAAAGTTGACTTCTAATAATGATTGCCTACATGGATTTGAAGTTCAAATTGAAGAATATGCTAAATCAGAAGAAACTGATAACAAAATATTTATCATAGTTGATAATGGAAGATCATCAAATCGAATTAAGCAAGTAGAAGAAAGTTATGAAAAACGACTAAAAGCAGGAGAAAATCCTGCGACTGTTATCGTTATAGATGCAAGGGTAAAGGATTCTGCTAGCACATTTAAACCTGACAAAAATTCTTGATTTTAGTAAAGGAGGCCCACCCTTCATGAACTACGAATATGATAATATAATGAGCTTGGCAAAGAAGCACGATCTAAAAAAGATCATGATCATGAGAAATAGTTGGAGTAATGGTAACTGGTGTATAGTTAATAAAGTGGTTTTTAAACCGGATGGGAAGTATGGTTTTGCCTATGGGCATATTCATTACAAAGATGGAAACACATCAAATGGAAGCATACCGTGTGCTGGTACTTATGCTTGGCGAGTAATTAAAGTGTTAGAAGATGATTTAGAGGTCGAATACATGCCAGAGAAAGAAGAATGAAACCTATTTACTAATACCTAATATTTAGGATTCTACAAAGAATTTTGAAAGGGGATGGCCAATGAAGTATTCAGAATTAGCAGTAAAGAAGTTACTGAAAGCTAAAGACTTAAGCATAGATGATCGAATTAAAGCTAATATCTTAAATTTCATCAGGATGATTCATCTTAATGGGGATGATTTTATTGAATCTACCTATGGAGCAGAGTTCTTTGGGGAGCTACCGATGACTTTTCAAAAGAATGCAGGCCAAGTTATGGGATTGATTACAGCCACAGTTGATGGCGAGGTTCATAAGTATGTATTTAACGATAAAGGGTATGAGAAATTGGAAGATATATTAGAATTATTAGCTTTAGAATAAACCATTAGGAAGGAGGCCAAGATGATACAAATACAATGTACAGGAAAACTGATGAAAGAGTGGATAGGTTACACTAATTTAGACAGAAAATACTCGGACATGATAAAATAAATTAAATTAATTTGGAGGTTTATCATGTCTAATACAAATAAAAGGTATAATGAAGAATTTAAAAAGCAAATTGTAGAACTTATAAATAGTGGAAAAAACATAAATGAAGTTGTTAAAGAGTATAACATTGCTAGGTCTACTGTAAATAAGTGGGTAAAAGACTATTCTTCTTCTGGTTCTTTTAAAGCGAAGGATAACAGATCTAATGAAGAAAATGAGCTTATTAAACTTAAAAAGGAAAATCAAAGGCTAAAGATGGAAAATGATATTTTAAAGCAAGCGGCGCTGATAATGGGACGAAAATAGATGTAATTAAGGCTAATAAGCATAAATACAGTATCAGCGCCATGTGTAAAATCTTAAATATCTCAAGGAGCCTAATTTACTATAAAAAAGTTGAAAAAACTTGCGATAGCAAATTAGATAATGAGATTATATCTATCTTTAAAAAGAGCCGAAATAACTACGGCAGTAGAAAGATTAAGGTTGAATTAAGCAAAATAGGTTACATTGTTTCAAGAAGAAAAATACGAAAAATAATGAGCAAGTACTCACTGGTTTCTAAGTATACTTTAAAGCAATATAAAGTTCATAAGACAAAGTGCAATGAGGAAAAAATAAATAATCTTCTTAAAAGAGACTTCAAAAATAAAGAAAAACTAGATGTTATTGTAAGTGATTTAACATATGTAAATGTTAATGGAAAATGGAACTACATATGCATACTTTTGGATCTTTATAATCGAGAGATTATCGGATACTCTGCTGGCGCAAATAAAGATAAATACATTGTTTACAAGGCTTTCGCCAATGTGAAGTATCCACTAGATAATATAAATATACTACATACTGATAGAGGTAATGAGTTTAAAAATTCTATGATTGATAATCTTCTGAAAACCTTTAGTATTAACAGGTCTCTGAGTAAAAAAGGGTGTCCATATGATAATGCAGTAGCGGAAGCTACCTTTAAAATCATAAAGACAGAATTTGTTTTTAATAGAATATTTAAAAGCTTTGAAGAGTTAGAAACATCATTATTTGATTATGTCAACTGGTATAACAAATTTAGGGTTCATAGTTCTTTAGGATATCTTAGTCCTATTGAATACAAGGCAATGCTGTCCGAGAAAAACTTGTCCTAAAAAGTGTTGACAATCCAAAGTTTAAGTTTGGATAAAGTAACTACATATTTAGCATTAGTTGCCTATCACATTGTGATGGGCTTTATTTTTTTGTGATCACAGATGAACCACCAAGATGGCATCTAGGCTCGGCATCAGTTCCGAACTTAGACTTGCATCTTGGTGGTTTTTTGTATTTTCGAAGGAATCTCGACAGGTTTGCGATTTCAGGCGATATAGCTCGAAGTTAA
>CAZFTH010000026.1:12254-14549 GCA_964521745.1 uncultured Peptostreptococcaceae bacterium | reverse complement strand
TAAGGTTTTCATTATCTATTACACCATCTTTATATAGCTTTATAAGAGCTGAATCCATGGTGTTCATACCAAATTTCGAACCAGTTTCTAGCGAGGTCATCAGCTGATGAGTTTTGCCTTCTCTTATTAAGTTTCTAACAGCTGGTGTAGCGATGAGTAGTTCAAATGCCGCTACTCTTCCGTTTCCATCAGCTCTAGGTATAATCTGCTGAGATATGATTCCCTCTAGTACTGATGCTAGCTGAGTACGTATCTGTTGCTGCTGATATGGTGGAAATACGTCTATGATACGGTCAGTGGTTTTTGTTGCCCCTACTGTATGTAGCGTTGATAGTACCAAGTGTCCAGTCTCTGCAGCTGTTATAGCTGTGGATATGGTTTCTAGGTCTCTCATCTCACCTACTAGGATTACATCAGGGTCTTGTCTTAGAGCTGCTCTAAGGGCATTTGAAAATGTTTTTGTGTCATTTCCTATTTCTCTTTGATTTATCA
Source organism: uncultured Peptostreptococcaceae bacterium (assembly GCA_964521745.1). GTDB lineage: Bacteria > Bacillota > Clostridia > Peptostreptococcales > Filifactoraceae > Acetoanaerobium. The sequence goes on along the minus strand of CAZFTH010000026.1, from coordinate 14,057 downwards.
TACATTTATCATGCTTGTGTAGGTACTCTATAGGGTCCTCTACAGTTATGATATGAGAGTTTCTATTGTGGTTCATGTGGTTTATCATAGCTGCTAATGTGGTTGATTTACCACTACCAGTAGGTCCTGTAACTAGTATTAATCCTCTTTGCTTCATGGATAGTTCTTTTAATATAGGTGGTAGCTTTAGTTCCTCTATGGTAGGTACATACATAGGGACTACTCTGAGGGCTATTCCATAGCTTCCTCTTTGCTTGTAGATGTTTGCTCTGAATCTTCCTATCTTGCATTCTGAATAAGAGAAATCTATTTCTCCTTTTTCTTCTAGCTCATCTCTTTGCTTGCTTTTTAGCATTTGATTTACTATATCGAGGCTATCTCTAGGGGTACATGGAGTTTCTTGCATCTTGATAAGTGCTCCGTTTACCCTCATTATAGGTGGTAATCCTACTGTAATGTGAATATCAGAAGCATTTTCACTTATTGCTCTATCTAGTAACTCTAAAACATTCACATCCATCCCCCATTTCAATTTATAATACTAATGTAATAGGTATTTAGTTTTATGCTATATATATTATACCCTTTGTTCTTATCTTAAAATTAACTATATGTCTTTTACTTAAATACTTTTGTGTTTTATATATCGACACTATAGGTAATTTTGATTAGCTGCTCCATAGTGGTGATTCCAGAAAGCACTAGCTCTCTACATGATTCATTTAGAGTCTTTAATCCTTTGGTTCTTGCTTTATCTTTTATTTCATCTATGCTTTTCTTTTCATTGATTAGATTTCTTATTTCTCTATCCATTACTAAAACCTCATGAATAGCAGTTCTTCCAGAGTATCCAGTGCCTGAGCAGGCATTGCATCCCTTTCCTTTATGAAGAGTTACTTTCTCATTTATTCCTAGAAAATGGAGTTCTTCATCTGTTGCCTCATAGGATTCCTTACATTTAGTACAGATTTTTTTTACTAGTCTTTGAGCGATGATTCCCATAACTGATGAGGATACCATGTAGGTTTCTATCCCCATGTCTATCAGTCTTGATATAGAGCTAGCTGTGTCATTGGTATGCAAAGTAGAAAGTACTAAATGACCTGTTATAGCTGCTCTAGTAGCTATTTGTGCAGTCTCTGCATCTCTTATCTCTCCTACCATTACTATATCTGGGTCCTGTCTTAAGATAGATCTAAGACCTGATGCAAAGGTAAGTCCTGCTTTTGTGTTGACCTGTACTTGATTTACTCCATTTAGTCTATATTCTACTGGGTCTTCTACTGTTATGATGTTTTTGTTTATTTGGTTTAGTTCCTTTAATATGGTATACAGGGTAGTGGTTTTACCGCTTCCTGTAGGCCCTGTAAGTAATATTATTCCTTCTGGAGCTTTGATTATCTTGTCAAAAAGCTCTAGGTTATGAGCTGTAAATCCTAGCTCTTCTTTTCCAACTATGATTGCATTTCTATCTAATAGCCTTATAACTATTTTTTCCCCATAAACAGTAGGCAGTACAGATATCCTCATATCTATTGCATGGTTTTCTATTATTGTCTCTACTCTACCATCTTGAGGGATACGCTTTTCTGAGATGTCCATTTTTCCCATGATTTTTACTCTAGTTACTAGGGCTGAGTGTGTAGATTTTGCTGGTGACATTACTTCTTTTAGCTCTCCATCTACTCTGTATCTGATTCTTACGTTTTTTTCAAACGGCTCTATATGTATATCACTAGCTTTTGAACGCACTGCTTGGCTTATTATAGTGTTTACTAGTCTAACCATAGGTGCATTTACTAT
>CAZFTH010000026.1:0-12244 GCA_964521745.1 uncultured Peptostreptococcaceae bacterium | reverse complement strand
CTGAGATTTAAACTCTTCTACTGCTTTTTCTGCTAGCTCTGTAGAGTCATAGTATATATTTATGGCTTTTTTGATGTCATTTTTTGAACTGATTACTAAATCCAGCTCAAGCCCAGTAGTAATACGAATGTCATCTGTGGCTATCATGTCGAGTGGATCTGACATGGCTAGCATAAGCTTTCCCCTATTCATTCCTATGGGTATGAGGTTATGTTTCTTTGCCAGGGATTCTGATATTATTTTTGGAGCTTTGGGGTCTATATAGTATTTATTTAAATCTACATATGGGATTCCTAGCTGATACTCAAGTACTCCTAGAATCTGCTCTTCTGTTAGAATTTTTTCATCTATTAAAAGCTCTCCTAGTTTTTTATTTTTTTGTTTTTGAAGTACTAGAGCATTTTCTAATTGCTCTATCGTTAGGATTCCAGCTTCTATTAGAATGTCTCCTAGTCTCATTTTTTTATTTGACATAGTATCTCTCCTTACTAAAATATAAATCAGTTAATTAACATCAATTAATTAAATAAATTTTTGACAACTCTTTATACGATTTTTGATATGTTTTATCAACAGGGCATAAAAAAAACCGCACTGATTTATATTCAGCCGGTTACGCCACTACATCACCATAGCGTAAGGCGTCCATATCTAGCTATAGTTCATCTGTTCTTGTTATTGATATAAGGCTTTGACCCTATATTCTAGTTTTGATGTACTTATTATATTATAAAATTGCCAAAGAATAAAGAAAAAAATAAAAATATTTATATTGTTTTTTTTGTTATAATGTTTTTATCATTAAAAAACGAGGTAATTTCAATGAAAAAAAGATTATTTTTATTTGTATTATTATTTATTTTTTCTATACTAGCGACAGGATGCCAAATGACACCCCAGCAAAAGCTCATATCTACTGGCCCTAATTTCTTTCTCAATTCTGTTTTGGATGTAAAGATTTTAGATGAAGGAGCGGATGTAGAAAAGATAAGCGAGGAAATCATGAAAAAAGTTCAAAGCTTAGAAAATCTTCTTACTAGCAAGGATTCAGCTAGCGAAATCTCTGAGATAAATGAAAATGCAGGTATAAGCCCTATTATCGTTTCAGATGAAACTTTTTTAGTAATATCAGAGGGTATAAAATACAGCAAAATATCTAGCGGGAGCTTTGATATTACAGTAGGACCTCTAGCAAATCTATGGAGTATAGGTAATGAAGATGCAAGACTTCCTAGTCAAGATGAATTAAATGAAACTCTTTTGCTTATTGGCTATGATAAAGTTGTTTTGGACAAGGATAAAAAAAGCGTATACCTTACCGAGAAGGATATGGCCCTAGATGTAGGTGCTATAGCAAAAGGCTATGTGACAGATGAGATAAATAGTATCTTGGAAAAGCACCAAGTTAAGTCAGCTATTATAAATCTAGGTGGCAACATCTATGCAAGAGGCAACAAAAATGGAACTCCTTTTAGTGTGGGTATCCAAAACCCCTACTCGGATCATGGTGATTATTTAGGAATTTACAAGGGCAGTGATTTTTCTATGGTTACTTCTGGAAACTACGAAAGGTATTTTGAGCAAGCTGGGAAGAAATATCATCATATTTTGTCTACAAAAGATGGCTACCCTGTGGAAAACGAAATTGCTGCTGTTACAATAATTTCTAAAAATTCTATGATGGCAGATGCTTTATCGACTTCGGTTTTTACTTTAGGAATAGAAAAAGGCTTTGAACTTGTTGACTCTCTGCCTTATTCGGATGCTATAGTTATAACTAAAGATAAGAAGCTTATTCTTTCAAGAAAAATGGCTGATTCATTTGAGTTAACAAGTCCTGATTTTACTATAGAATATAGAAACTAATCTTCTACTAAAGAGCCTTCTTCTTCAAAACCATGATAGTCTAGCACTGGAATGACAAACATAAAGCCTTTGCCTGTTTCACTTTCTAGATGAAGCTCAGTTTTTATCATAGCTAGGGCTTTATCTAGTATTTCTTTTTTTCTTATTACACTAAAAACTGTCTTATTATAGGGTCTATTGCCCTCTACCATTTGCTGAATAGTGCCAAAGAAGGGTATCTTAATATCTGATTCTAGTAGAAATTTTCCCATTCCCATGCTATCTACTGAAGTTGCACTTATCTTCATATCAAAAAGTTTTTTTAATATGGTTTCGTATTTTGCTATGTCATTTATTACTAGTACTATACAATATGCAGTATTCATAACAATCCCTCCTTAAAAAAAGCAGCAAGGCTATGCTTGCTGCTTTTATTATACACCTTTTCGGGTCGATGTGAAGTTACAGTATTCCAAGTGCGCCTATTGCAAGCGCAACCACAGTTATAAGGAAGATTATAATCATAAATTTTCCTACGAATTTCAGCCACTTATCATATGGCACTCTTGCTATAGCAAGACCACCCATAACAACAGCACTAGTAGGAGTAATAAGGTTTACTATACCAGATGCTGATTGATAAGCTGTGATTACTACATCTCTTGCTACTCCAGCAAAATCTCCTAGTGGCGCCATGATAGGCATAGAAAGTGTGGCAAGTCCTGAAGTCGAAGGAATAAGGAAAGACATAGGAATATAGAATAGATATGTCAGCAATGTAAATGCTATACTTCCTGTACTTGCTAGAGTTTTTTCACCTAAGTTAAGCACTGTAGCAGTCATGTTACCTGCGTTCATAACTACTGTGATACCTCTTGATAGACCTACTATAAGAGCAACTCCAAGCAAATCTCTAGAGCCTTCCACAAAAGCACCTATTAATTCTTTTTCGCTAAGTCCTGCAACTATTCCTATAACAATTGACATGATTAGGAATAATGAAGCTAGCTCTGTAAACCACCACCAAAGAGTAGGAATAGCTGTGATTCCCATATCTTCAAAAGGAATAACTCCGTAAATCATAATTGCGAAAGTAAGTGCAAATAAGCCAAGAATCAGTTTACGTTTTCCTGTAAGTTCTGGGAAAGACGCTCCTTCTTGCTGAGCTCCAAAGTGTTTTTTATCTTCTTCTCTAGTAGAGTAAGTGATAGATTTTGTTGGATCCTTTCTTACTTTTTCTGCATATCTCATAACATATAATATAGCCGCTATTTCTCCTACTACTAGTATGAGTAATCTAAGCACTATACCTTGACCTAGAGATACTCCTGCAAATCCAGAAGCTATACCTGTAGCAAAAGGGTTTACTGTAGAGCCAAGCACCCCTACTCCAGCTCCAAGTAATATTACTGCAACTGCTGTAACTGTATCATAACCTGCAGCTACAAACACTGGTAGTAATAGCGGATAAAAGGCTATGGTTTCTTCTGCCATACCATATGATGTTCCCCCTATTCCAAAGAGGACCATCAAAATAGGAATCATAATTTTTTCCTTGCCTTTTAGTTTGTTTGTAACTTGAGCTATTCCTGCGTCGATAGCTCCTGTTTTCATTACTACTCCTAGGAATCCTCCTATGATTAAGATAAATAAAGCAACATCAACAGCGTCCTGATAACCTTTTGCAGGAGACGTTATAATATCAAATATACCTTGAGGCGTTCTTTCTACTTGCTGATATGTTCCTGGTACTGGCACCTCTTTACCATTTAGCTCTGTCATGTCATACTGCCCAGCTGGCACTATCCATGTCAATATAGCTACCACTACAATAATTCCAAATAATATAGTGTAGGCTGAAGGCATAGAAAATTTTTTCTTATTTTTTTCCATTAGTCTTACCTCCCTTAATTAAAATAAAACGATTTCATATTCATAACCTAAAAACAACTAAAAAGTGGGCTCAATAATTACGTAAAAACCCGAAAAGCTCACCCTAAATAATAATTACCCATAAAAAAACTGCTCACCACACTAGTAGTCATTAAGGTTACATATTAATTATACCTCTATTAACTAGTCTATAAAACTATTTTTGAATAAATTAATACATTTTAACTTTTGCTAATATTTCCAATTTTGCGAAATTGTTAAATTTTTAATATAAAAAGAGACTGCCTAAAAAGAATAATACAGTATCTTAAGCTAGTTTATTAGCAAGTCTAAAATACTGTATTTAATTTTTTTAAGATAGCCTCTTTATTTTAATATTTTTTATAAAACCTTACTGAAGTTCATAAACTGCATTACTAATCCATCTATATAGATACTCCGTATGAAGTCTATTTGTTAGATTTCCTGCGTAAAGAACAGTTTTCTGACCATTTACCATTCCTACAGCTGACATAGTTTTTCCTTTTACTTGTTCATGTCCTGGCCACCAGCCTGCTACGAAGTAATCTCCAGTATTTTTAACAGTTGATAATGCTGTAAAGCCTGCTGGTAATTTTTCTATCCATGTTCCAGAAGAGCTGTACATAGTATCATCTGAAGCATAGCCTAAGCTATACATACTAGAAGCGTTATTTGTAGATTTTAGTAGACCTTCGTGATAGAAATCTGTAGTTTTAACTTCTAAGCCTGCTATTTTACCGCTTTCTCCTATAGCCGCCATAGCAGAACCACCTATAGCTACCATAGGTTTTGTCCCTATTAGTTCAGGATCTAATGAGCCTGAATCAGTAACAAGAATGTCAGCCTTGCTTGCATCAGTTACTACATCAAAGCCCATAGCCTCTAGGGCAAAATAAGCTGTACTCATAGCTGGTGCATATACTGTTTTTGAAGTTATTTCTTTGCCTTCAGGCATTTTATCAAGTGCTTCAAATTTAAGTGCATGCTTGTCAACTAGCATCTCTAGGCAAGCTTTATCAACTGCAAAGCCTTCTTTGCCCTGTCCTAAATCTGCTCTTACGACTTTATGTCCCATTTCAATTGCATGGTTTACAGCCTTTACAGTTTCCAGTGAATTGTTGTGAATCAAGTAAAACTCAGCATCTGTAATACTGCTTGATGGAGCTTTACTAATAGTTACATCTCCTAGTTTTCCTGTGAATAAATTTGCATCTCTAACTTCCATCACATCAAAGCCTCTTTGCGCAGGGAAATTAGTTACTATTTCTGCATACATCTCTGCCCATTCTGACTCGTCTACTCCAGAATAAAGCACTTGGTTTGCATAGCCACGTTTAGCTTGAGCCATATCTACTACTATGTCGCCTTTTTTGTAAGCTCCAGCATCTGATTTTAGCTCATGAACCTTAACTCCATTTCTTTCAAGATATGCTACCATATCAAATGCCGCTACTGCATTTTTCTGAGCATCAAGCCCCATAGGAATTACATAGTAATCTGGGAAGAAGTTTTCGTTACTTCCTCTTGGACGACCTTTTATTTCGTTTTGAGCATTAACGATTGCTTTATCAGCTTCTCTTGAATCTAGTTTTTCTACTCCACGCTTATAGTATTCTAGTTTGTTTAGCATAAGCATGTCCTTGTTATTCAGAGCATAATCTGCTGCTGCATATCCTGTGTGGATAGCTGCTTTAAAAGAATCCTCATTCATTTCTGGAACTTCTATAGTATGTCCTAAAGCTCCATGATGCATAGCGTATGTTGCTGTGTAGGCTGAAGTTGCATCATCCCATCCAGTTCCATAGTCTATCATAGGAATAAGGTAATCTTCGTATTTAGAGTTTTCAACTCCAGCTCTACCCATGATATTAGCAAGCTCTAGCATAGTAGAGTAAAGTAAATCTGTCTCATAGTTAGGATCATGAGGAGGTGTGCAAGGCTCAATTAAAAACTCCTGTACAAATCCGTGATAGTCTAGGAATATTAGAGGATTGTACTTAGAAATCTGCGCTACCATAGCCTGAGTCTCAGGTTGAGTTTGGAAGCCATTATCTCTATTTAAATCCAAGTTGTTAGCATTTGCACGAGTATTTGCTACTCTACCATCTGGATTTTGAGTAAAGCTAAATACTAGTATAAAATCCTCAAGTAAATTATCTACATTTATTCTCTTATTTACTTTCTTACCATTTTCATCAGTAGTTACATAATCAATGAAATCTTCTTTAGCATAGTCATTAAATAGCTTCACTACTGCATCTACTCCAGGCTGCTCGTCTGGGTGGATATTGTTCATAAAGATAACTGTTTTGTAATCAGCTTTATTTTCTTTGATATCAGCTATCATTTTTTCAGGGTTTTCAAGCATCATAGGTGTAGTTTCATTAAGATATTTATCTACAGCTTCTTTATCTTTTGCTATGATACCTAAATCCATAGGTCTTCCCTGAACAGTAGTCCCATAAACCTCTAGATTTACAAATCTATCTGCTTTAGCAGAATTTTTTATATCAGCTATAGCCGCTTTCATCTGGTCATAGCTCATATAGCTTTCATAAGGAACTAGAGAAACATCGAGTTTCGCTTGCTGCTGTCCTGCTTCATTTACAGCTTTAAGCTCGTAGGTTCCTATGAACTCAGGATATTTAAGTCTGATGTTATATGGTCTTCTTTGGCTTAAATCCGTAGTGTCAAATAATCTGTCAAAACTAATAGTTGCTTTAAGTAAACCATTCTCAATAACTGGCTCTTTAGTAAATGTAATAAATGGTCCTGCTGTGAAATCACCAGTTTCCATACTCCATTTCTTCCAAGCTGACAGTTCCTTGTCACCAAAATACCATTTTAAATCTGAAACCTTTGTATCTGCTGACATTCTTGCCTCAAAAACCACTTCCTTTGGCTCAGTCATAGAAACTACAGGTCCTGATGCCGTCTTGGTATCCTGTGCAAATGCAGGAATTGCTAAAGAAACAACCATCAGCATAGCCACTATAAGTGCTACTATTTTCCCAAGCTTGCCAAACTTTTTAGTCTTCATTTACATTCCTCCTTATTTTTATGTATTGCCACAAATATAATGGCCAATTACTATAATTGTAACCCAAAATATTCCATTTATAAAGATATGACTTCTAATAAATCTTTTTTTTATGAATATTACGAATTTTTTAACCTTGTTTTAAGTAAGTACTCCACTTAATTTCCAGCCATCATCTTCTTTTACAAATAAAATATTTGCAAAACTTTCATAATCCGATTTTGAGTCTTGTTTTACTCTTAGCATCATCTTCTGGTCACTAGCTTCGTACATATTTACTAAGCAAAGAGGTAACTTGAGATTAAGTCTGTATTTTTCAAGTCTTATATAACTGTCCAAACCTACTCTAGTTTTGAAATCATGAGTCATAATATCATACAAGACTTTCTTATCATCTTTTTTTAAAAGCTCTTCTAGATTATGAAGTACTTTTAAGGCTTCACTGTTTTCCATATAGATTTTTATGACAAAGTCTAGGACTAAATCATACTCTCCTTTCTTTTTTATTAATTAATTTTTAAAATCACAACTTTTTATCTTTATATCCAAGTTGGGATTTTTAAAGCAAAAATTGTATAATTAAATGAAGACTATATTAATTAGTACATAGCTTGTTCTTATATATTAAAGATTTATGATATTCTTAATATGCAATAGAAAGTTTGAAAAAATAATTTATCGGAGAATAATTTTATGAAAAAAAGAAAGAGAAGAAAGAAAAAACTTCCTAAAAATTTTTATCTTTTTTTAAGATTTCTATCAATAGGTTTAATCACTATATCTATTATGATGATAATTATATTTGCGGGAAGAGAAATCGCAAGCCTTCCAGAAAAGAAACGTATCCATGACAATGAAATAAGAAGAGAGAATTTTATAGAAGCCATGCTTCCATATGCCAAAGAAAACCAAAAAAAATATAAAATATTTCCAAGTATTACTATAGCTCAAGCAATACTGGAAAGTAACTGGGGCGAATCTATTCTTTCAAAAGAATATAGTAATTATTTTGGAATAAAAAGTATCAAGGAAAGCGACCAAAGAGTTGTATTTCAAACAAATGAATATGTAGATGGAGAACTAGTTCAAATCCCCGGAGCTTTTAGAGCCTATGACAACCTTGCAGCATCCATGGCTCATCATGGTCTGCTTCTTGGCAGTGCTGATAGATATATCCCTGTTATAAAGTCAACTAGCTATCAAGACGCTGCAAGAGCCTTATATAAATGTGGTTACTCTACTGACCCAAATTATCCCGATAAGCTTATAAAGCTTATCGAGAAATATAATTTATATGAGTACGATAAGTGACAATTTATTTAACTAACTATCTCATGTATTTCTTGAGATGGTTTTTTATTTCTTCAGAGTTTTCAAAACTCATTAGCTCTTGTGTTATATTTTTTAAATCTTTTATCTGAAATTCTGCTACCTTTTTTCTAAGGGGAAGAATTTCTCCTGCACTCATGCTTAGGCTATCTATTCCCATAGCAAGAAATAGAGGAAGTAATGCTTCTTCGGAAGCTGCTTCTCCACATATAGAAACCGGAATTTTATTTTTATGGGCGTTTTCTGCTGTAAGTTTAATCAACCTGAGTACAGCTAGCTCATAAGGACTATATAGTTTTAGAAGTTGCTCATTCATCCTATCTACTGCTACTGTATACTGAATAAGATCGTTAGTCCCTATGCTAAAAAAATCAGTATGTTTTGCTAGTATATCTGAATTTATGGCAGCAGAAGGAACTTCTACCATCATACCAACCTTTATATTTCTTTTGTACGGGACGCCTTCTTCATCTAACTCTATCATACACTCTTTTAAAATTTCATTTGCCATTTTAAGTTCTTCCAGAGATGAAATCATAGGGTACATAATTTTCATATCACCATGCATACTAGCTCTTAATAGGGCTCTTAGATGAGTTTTAAACATGTCTTTTTTTACTAGGCAAAGTCTTATTCCTCTTAACCCTAAAAAGGGATTTTCTTCTTCAGGAATATCAATATAACCAAGCTTCTTATCTGCTCCTAAATCAACAGTTCTTATGACTACTTCCTTGCCCTTCATTAATTTTAAGACTGATTTATATATTTTATACTGATGCTGCTCACTAGGAAGTTCCGTTTGATTTAGATATATAAATTCTGTTCTAAAAAGACCTATCCCTTCTGCTTTATTTTCAGCAGCATGTTTGGCATCTTCTATGCTTCCTATGTTTGCATAAAGACCTATGTGGTGACTGTCTTTAGTTGCTGTAATATCTGGAAGACTTCTAAGTAATTCTCTTTCTATTTTTTTTGCTTTTATTTGTTCTTTGAAATCATTTATTACATCTTCTTCTGGATTTACATAAAGTAATCCCTTAGCTCCATCTATTGCTAGCATATCATCAGTTTTTAGTTCATTTACAGCATTTTTCATTCCTATTATCATAGGCTTTTGCATACTTCTAGCTATTATAGAGCTATGGGAGTTCACTCCTCCCTTACTAGAAATAAAACCCACAACTTTTGCTTGGTCTAGTTGGGTCATATAAGATGGCAGTATTTCATCTGCAACAATAATACAATCGTGTTCTAATTCAATTGCTTCTATTCTATTTTTTCTAGTCATAGTGAGAAGTATTCTAGTTTTTATATCTCTTATATCAACTGACCTTTGACTCATATAATCATTGTGCATCTGCTCAAAAATTGCTATATACTTATCCAATATGTTATCTATGGCTGATTCTGCATTTACTGAATTTTCCTTAATATAAATCTCTATTTCTTTTAAAACTTCTGGATCTTGTAGCATCAATAGTTGAGTACTTATTATACTTTTTTCTTCCTCATTAGTAAGAGTCATCAAAAATTCTTCTATCTCTAACTTAGCCTTGTGAAAAGCCAAACTAACTCTTTGTGATTCCGCTTTTACGTCTTCTACTTTATAATTTTTTACTGATACTTCTTGATTGGAAATAACTAGTGCTTTTGCAATAGCTAGCCCTCTAGAGACTCCAGTTCCTTTGTACATATCCATCCTCCAATCAGAACATTAATGTTAAGCTTATGTTACTAATCATAAAATAAAAATTATAGTATTGTAAATACATATATTTATTATATAATGTAATTTATGATTATTTTTAACTAAATGTTATGTAAAACAATAAATAGGTGGGGGGTAAAATTTGAAAAGTATAAAAAATAAAATGATAGCAATAATGCTCGGTTTAGTAATTGTTTCTTTGGTATCAACTCTTACTTTGAGTTTGCTAAGTAGCTTCAAAGTAACAGAAGACATAATAAATTCTCAGTTTGAAGAAAAGCTTATTGCCGCAGATAATATGCTAGAGATATATCTCAAAGAGCAATTTGGAGAATTAAAAAGCAATTCAAATGGAAATCTCGTAGACAGCAATAGCATAGCTATAGCTGGGCAATACGATTATATAGATAAATTATCGGATAGCATGAGCATAGTTGCTACAGTCTTCGAAAAACAAGGAAATGAATATGTAAGAGTGTTGACCACTGTTAAAGATGAAGCTGGAAAGCGCGCTGTAGGAACTACATTAGATTCTAGCGGAAAGGCGTATGAAGCCATTTCAAAGGGCGAATCTTACTTTGGAGAAGCTGATATTCTAGATGTTCAGTATATGACCCATTATTCACCTATTTTAGGAGAGAATAAAGAAGTAATAGGCATATATTTTACTGGAAAAACAATAGCTGATGTTGAAAAAATTGCACAAGACGGCAAAATGGATACAATAAAATCTGTAGCCATGATAGTCGCACTTATTTTGCTTATAATAGCTGCTCTTAGCTACTACATAGGTAATTCTATTTCAAAGCCTATAATAGCTTTGACTACGGCTCTTGACACCCAGGCTGAACTAGATTTTAGATCAAATGAAAATAATCAGCTTAATAAATTTACAGCTAGAAGAGACGAGCTAGGAAAAATGTGTAAAGCTCTCCTAGTAATGCAGGAAAATGTGGCTGAATTCATCAGAAAAACCTCTGAGTCTGCCCAAAGCGTAGCTTCAGCTTCCGATGATATGACTGCAAAAACTCAGCAAGCTGCCACAACCTCTGAGGAAATAGCAAATACTATAGAGGAAATAGCTAGAGGAGCTAGCGACCAAGCTAAAGATACAGAAATAACAGCTCAAAATATCGACGATTTAGGAAACCTTTTGGATGAGGATAGTCGTAAGCTTATGCAGCTTAACGATGCAGCTAAAAGCATAGAAGCTCAAAAAGAAGAGGGCTTTGTAATAATCCACGAGCTAATAGACAAGACCATGCAAAACAACGAAGCTACTGAAACAGTTTATGGCATCATAATGAGCAATAATGAAAGTGCCCAGAAAATCCAAGAAGCAAGCGAAATGATTCAAAGCATAGCTGACCAAACCAATCTTCTAGCTCTAAACGCAGCTATAGAGGCTGCTAGAGCTGGAGAGGCAGGACGAGGCTTTGCCGTGGTAGCTGATGAAATACGAAAGCTCGCTGAGCAATCAAATTCCTTCACAAATGATATCAAGCTCGTAATAGAAGAGCTACGTTCTAAATCTCAATCTGCTGTTACTACTATGCAGGGAGTAAAGGTAATGTTTGATGAGCAGTCTAAAAGCGTAAATCAAACTGGTGATAAGTTCGAAATGATAGCAAAAGCTATAGACTCCATAAAGCTTATAATAGATAGCTTAAATGAATCATCAATGCAAATGACTGATAACAAAAACTCTATTATAGATTTGGTTTCTAATCTTTCTGCTATTTCCGAAGAAAATGCAGCTGGCACTCAGGAGGTCGCGGCCTCTACTCAGCAACAAGCTGCAACTATAGCAGAGCTAGCAAATGCTGGCGATAGCTTGACAAGCGTGGCGGAAGAGCTAAGAGCTTTAGTTTACAAATTCAAAGTATAAATCATCGCAAGTTTAAAATATAAATAAGTCCCTGTCAGAAAATTATGTTTTTTTACAAATAGTCTTTAAAATTTAGAAATCCTAGATTATTCAATGTTTACATCAATGTAACCATTTCAAGTAATCTAGGATTTTTTAGTATTTATGCTTATTGTTTAATATAGTTTTCTTAATAATGTTTTCTTAATATTGTTTCTTTAATATCCTTTCTTTAATTTCTTATTTTTTACCTATTTTTTAGTCTCATTGCCTTTTGGATTTTCTTAAGAGCTTTTTTTGACCCTCTTTTTATGTCATGCTCTAGCTTTCTAGCAGAATAGTCAGTAAAAAGAGTGTCTAAGTCATAGTCATTTGGATAAAGATTTTGGGCTTTTTCCATAAGAGAAAGTCTTTTTCTTAAGACTTTTTTATAATCATTTGAAAGGTAGACAGTGACATTGTCGTTTTTATCTGCCTCTTCATAAACTAGCCCTATCTCGTCTGTATCTAGAAGTCTTACTCTATCACCCTTTGAGTAGTC
>CAZFTH010000025.1:0-14808 GCA_964521745.1 uncultured Peptostreptococcaceae bacterium | reverse complement strand
GGCTGCATTTGCTGCATGGTCGCTTCCATGTCCCATAAGTACTAAGGCTTCATTTTCACTTAGTTCTGGCATAAGCTTTGCAATGGCATCCACTGCCTCATCGTAGTGAGCTTTTGAGTAAAGAAGCGGCTTTGCTCCTCTTATTACCTTAAAATCATCCTTGAATCTATTTATACTGTGGCTCACCTTTTTATATTCATGGCCTGCTATTATATGTAATGAAGCCACATATACCTCTTCAAAGCCCTCTTCCTTCATTTTAGAAAGTGCCTCATCCACATCATCGACATGAATGCCTTCATTTTTTAATATACGCTTTCTAACCATAGAAGATGTAAATGCTCTTCTTACTTCAAAATCAGGAAATGCCTTAGCTATTTTTTCTTCTATTGCACCTATTGTTTTTTCTCTAGTTGATATATATGTCGTTCCAAAGCTAGCAACCAAAATACCTTTTTTCACTAAATATCATCCCTTCATTTTTTAAATTGAGACTTTTTTATATTATATCAGCTTCTAAGCCATTATCCTAGAATTTATTGCAAAATAATTGCATTAAGTAATCGCTACAATCCCTCAGTTAATAAGTTTTATCATTGACAGTACTTTTCTTAGGTATTATAATTAATATTAAAGAATGAAACCCATTATCAATTATCTTGCGATAATGATTATCAACAATAAAAATATTTATATATAATAAAAAAGGAGATGCACATATGCCGCTTTCAATGGTAAACAGCAATCAAGAGGTAACTATTTCTGATGTAATTGCAAGTGCTGAGTTAAAGCAAAAATTAATGAATATGGGCTTCACCAAAGGATGCAAACTTTATGTTCTTCAAGGCCTTAATAATGGCTCTATTATGGTAAAGGTTAGAGATTCAAAGGTAGTGCTAAATGCATCTACTGCTCATAAAATCCAATGCAGTTAGGAGAGATTTTCATAATGAAGACACTTTCTGATTTAAAAATTGGAGAGACAGCTATTATAGATAGCATCAATGTTAAAGGCATTCTCAAAAGAAGAATGATTGATATGGGAATTACTAAAGGTTGTGAGATAAAAGTAGAAAAATTTGCTCCCTTAGGAGACCCTATAGATATAAGAGTAAAAGATTATCATATAGCTATTAGAAAATCAGACGCAAAAAATATCATTGTAAAATAAGGAGATACCACCATGACAATTAGCCAAATAACTATGGCTCTGGCAGGCAATCCCAACAGTGGAAAAACTACTTTGTTTAATGCTCTTACTGGCGCTAGGCAGTATGTAGGAAACTGGCCAGGCGTGACAGTAGAAAAAAAAGAAGGCAAATTAAAATTTGAAGATAAAAACCTAGTTTTAGTGGATTTACCCGGAACTTACAGCCTCTCTCCATATTCCATGGAGGAGATAATAGCTAAAAATTTTGTGATAAACGAAAAGCCAGATGTAGTTATCAATATAGTAGACGCATCTAACATAGAAAGAAATCTCTTTCTTACAATGCAACTTCTCGAATTAGGTCGCCCTACAGTTATTGCACTTAATATGATGGATGTTGCAAAATCAAAAGGATATGAGATTGACACAAACAAATTATCTTCACAGCTAGGCGTCCCAGTTGTTCCTATAGTTGCTTCGCGAGGAGAAGGCATACAAGACTTAATGAAAGCAGCTATAAAAGAAGCTGAGTTACAAAATCAAACTATGCCTAAAGAAATGCAAGATTTTGTATATAATTTAAATAAAAAAACAACTGGAATTACTGATTCTGAATTAGCCGAAGAAACAAAAACTGATTATACTTATGAATATATAGAAAATATAATAAAAGCTTGCATAAAAAAACCATCAAATCATAAAATCACTATGTCTGACAGAGTGGACTCGGTACTTACTCATAAGTATTTAGGTCTTCCTATCTTTGCACTAGTGATGTTTTTTACTTTCTTTTTTACCTATGATTTGGCAGGAAATGTACTCAACGGAATGCTAGATGAATTTATAGCAGGTAGCATAGCTCCTGGAGCTGAAGCTGCTCTAGTTGCAATAGGTGCTCAGGACTGGCTGATATCTTTAGTAGTAGATGGAATTATAGGCGGAGTAGGCGGAGTTATAATATTTGTTCCTAATGTAGCTTGTTTATTCTTGATGATATCTCTAATGGAAGATACAGGTTATATGGCTAGGGTTGCCTTTATAATGGACAAGGCAATGAGAGGCATAGGTCTAAGTGGTAAAGCTTTTATTCCTATGGTATTAGGTTTAGGCTGTAGTGTGCCTGCTATTATGAGTACGCGTACGCTTGAAAGTCAAAAAGACAGGCTTACAACTACACTTATCACTCCATTTGTTTCTTGCTCAGCTAGGCTTCCAGTTTATACACTGTTTGCTGCAGCTTTCTTTCCAGGAAAAGAAAAATATATAGTGTTTTCACTTTATGTTTTAGGAGTTTTAGTAGCAATTTTAGTAGGATTAATTTTTAAAAAGACTATATTTAAAGCAGATGAGACACCTTTTATAATGGAGCTTCCTCCTTATAGATTCCCTAGTATCAAAAACCTATCTCTTCATGTATGGGATAGAGTCAAAGGCTATATAGCAAAAGCCGGTACCCTTATATTTGGAGCATCTGTTGTACTTTGGTTCTTACTAGGATTTAATATGGCAGGACCAAGTGAAATAAATCAAAGTTTTGGCGCTAGTATAGGTAAATTTTTTGCTCCTATCCTCTCTACTGCTGGTTTTGGAAATTGGGAAGCTGCCCTATCTCTATTTACAGGTGTAATTGCTAAAGAAATAGTAATATCAAACATGGCTATAATTTATGGTATAGGTGAATCAGCTGGTGATTTTGCTACTGCACTATCTGAAACCTTTAGTACTCTTTCAGCCTATGCTTTTATGGTCTTCGTCCTACTATACACCCCTTGTGTTGCTGTAATCGGAGTAGTAAAAAGAGAAACAAACTCTTACAAATGGACAGCATTTTCAGTTTTATATCAACTATTTGTAGCTTGGCTAGTAGCAACTATAGTATACCAAGTAGGCTCTTTTTTCATCTAAGCCCACTTAACAAAACAAATATTTATATTTTAACTTAGTAAAATTGGGTAATAATTATTAATAAACCTTTTAAGAGGTGATGATGAAATGATAATATCTTATGTGATAGGTGCAGTTATAGTGGGTCTAGGAGTTTTTCTTCTTGTTAGAAGTGTAAAAAAAGAAGCTACTGATGGATGCTATGCTTGTCCCTCTAAAAATTCATGCTCAAAAAATGGCTGTAATGTAATTAAAGGCATAGATGATAAAGAAGTTCATAAGAACATTACTAAAAATAAGCTTTAACAAAAATAATCCCTTAGCTATATCATAACGATATTGACTAAGGGATTTTAAATTAAACTTCAAAAAAAGCTTTAGACTTTAATTTAATTAATAAGGTCTCTATTCTTTTGTCGCTTACTTTGATTGCTTTTAATTCTATATCCCCAAAGAAGGCACTGGTCTCCTCATTGTCTTCTTCAAGATTAGGTATCTTCCCTAGGGTTCCTAGGAGAAGTCCCCCGATTGTGTCATTTACATCTGTAGGCAATTCAATTTCCAATAGCTCATTGATATCTGATATGTTAGTAAGTCCATCTACCTTGTAGGTGTTCTCACTGATTCTAATAATAGGTTCATCTATCTCATCTTCATCATCTTCATCAGAGATATCTCCTACTATTTCTTCTACCAAATCCTCAATGGTAATAATACCTGAAAATCCACCATATTCATCGATGATTAAGGCTATATGAGTACGATTTTTTTGCATTTCAAGAAAGATTTCATCTATACTCTTATACTCATGTACAAAATAAGGCTCCTTCATGATTCCTCTTAGGTTAATGCAATCTATGTTTCCCTTTCTCATCTGAGCAAAAAGGTCTTTAATATGCACTACTCCAATTATGTTGTCTATATCTTTCTCATATACAGGAACTCTAGAGTAACGTTCCTCAATGATTTCATCTATGATATCACAGACATCGTCCTCAATATTTACTGCAAACACTGAGGTTCTAGGTATCATGATTTCCTTTGCTTTTGTTTCGTAGAGTTTAAGAACTCGCTTAATCATTTCTTTTTCAAAAAGATTAACTGCTCCCTTACCTTCTTCTTCATCCAATATAGTGATAAGTTCCTCTTTTAGCGCTTCTTCAGTTTCTTCAGATTGTTCATTTTTAGAAAAAATTCCCTTGAACCCTCTTCCTCCTGAAATAATGCCAAGCGGTGACTTGAGTAAATTTCTCAAGGTACTCCCGACGCCATCTTCCATTCGCTGTTCCCTCCAGTTTCATTCTTAATAATATTCAATATTTATTATACCATTTTAATTGTTATAATAACAGAATTTAAAGGAAATTGTCAGATTAATCTAGACAAATTCACATATCTTATATCGGCAAATATAATTTTTTTGATAGGGTTTTAGTTGAAATAGCATGTGTTATAGTATTATAATAGGTTTAATGCTAAAACAAGGAAGCTTACTTTTGGCATTAAAATTAAAACAAAGAGGTGAGAAAATGGAGAATGTATTTGATGTTCTAAAGGAGCGCGGATTTATCGCTCAAGCAACACATGAAGATGAAATCAGAGAATTATTAGGGAAGGAGAAGGTTGTTTTTTATACCGGCTACGACCCGACTGCTGATAGCCTTCATGTAGGACATTTTCTACAAGCTGTAGCGATGCGTCATCTGCAACTTGCTGGTCATACGCCTATCGTTCTAATAGGCGGTGGTACTACTATGGTAGGGGACCCATCTGGCAGAACAGATATGCGTCAAATGATCACCCCTGAAACTATAAAAGAAAATGGAGAGCGCTTTAAAGCTCAGCTAAGCAGATTTATAGATTTCACAGCAGATAACGCAATCATGGCAAACAACGCTGATTGGCTGATGAATTTGGAATATATTCCTTTTTTAAGAGAAATAGGTATGCATTTTTCAGTTAATCGCATGCTTACTGCAGAATGTTTTAAATCTAGAATGGAAAAAGGTCTATCATTCTTAGAGTTCAATTACATGATTATGCAAGCATATGACTTTTTAGAGCTAAATAGAAGACATAGATGCTTAATGCAACTAGGCGGAGACGATCAGTGGTCTAATATCATAGCTGGAACTGACCTTATAAGAAGAAAAGAGGGCAAGCAGGCCTACGGAATGACTTTTAATCTTCTAACTACATCAGACGGCAAAAAAATGGGCAAAACTATGGCTGGTGCAGTATGGCTAGACAGAGAAAAAACTACTCCATATGAGTTCTTCCAATACTGGAGAAATATAGAAGATGCCTCAGTTGAGAAATGCCTAGCACTGCTTACCTTCCTTCCTATGGACGAGGTAAGAAGACTAGGAGCGCTTGAAGGCTCTGAAATAAACCATGCAAAGGAGGTCCTTGCTTACGAGGTTACTAAGCTAGTGCACAGCAAAGAAGATGCTGACGCTGCTGTGGAAGCTGCAAGAGCATTATTTACTAACAACAACGCTTCTGCAAATGCTCCTACTACAGAATTTGAGCTAGCTAGATTGGAAAGTGGGATAGCTATATTAAACGTCCTTAAAGAAACTGGCCTAGTTCCATCTTCAAGCGAAGCAAGAAGGCTTATCTCTCAAGGAGGTATATCTGTTAATGATATCAAGGTTGAATCTATAGATTTCAGCGTAACTGCTGATATGCTAAACGACGGGGTACTGATGATTAAAAAAGGCAAAAAAACCTACCATCAAATAAAAGCAATATAAAAGAAAAAAGTTAAAATTAAAGCTCTTAATTTATATGAGAACAGTCTCAAAATAAATTAAGAGCTTTTTTATGAATCAAAGCTTTAAAATTTTTATATATTATACAAGATGTAACTAGTCAGAAATAGCTGGTATTATCACAGTTACAGTAGTTCCCTCTCCCAGCTTACTATCTATATAGAATTTCGCATCGTGAAGCTTTAGTATCTCATCTACTATAGAAAGTCCCAGACCACTTCCTGCAATCGTTTGGTTTCCCTTATAAAATTTTTGAGTTATATTTGGTAAATCTTCTTTTGATATACCTATTCCAGTATCAATAAATCTTATTATGATTTGTTCATCTTGCCCTTCTGCTTCTATTGCGATATTTCCACCTGGTGGTGTAAATTTAATTGCATTTGCTAATAAGTTAATAAAAACTTGCCTTAATCTATTTTCATCTCCCATAATCATTGTGTCTTTTCCTATTTTTTTGCAGCTTAGATTTATATTTACAGCTCTAGGCTGAAGCTGTCTATATACTTGCTCTAGCACGTGTTTTGGATTGATTTTTCTTTTTACTACTTTCATCCTGCTGGATTCTAGTCTAGAAAAATCCAAGAGTTCTTCAACCATATCCTTTAGTCTATCTGCTTCTCCAGATATAATCCCAAGTCCCATGCCTAGAGCTTCATTTTGAGATACAGACTCCTCCATCATCAATGTCTCACTCCATCCTTTTATAGATGTAAGAGGTGTTCGTAACTCATGGGATATAGACGAAATGAAATCTTTTTTAATTTTATCAGTTTTTAGAATTTCTTCAGCCATATAGTTCATAGTTTCAGTAAGCTGTCCTATTTCATCGTCATAGATTTTTAGAGCTTTTTGTTCAAAATTTCCATCAGCCATACTTTTTGCCACTATATTTAATTTTTTTATGGGATTTACTATGGATTTTGAGATTATTATAGCCATGAGCATGAAAAAAAGTATAACCGTAGCTCCTAAAGCTAGCCCTCCTAAGATATAACTTTTTACTTCCTTGTCTACTTTTTCCATTGAAACTGTATATCTTATTATCCCATCTATTTGATTGTATTTCAGTAAAGGCCTCGATGCCGAGAGCATTCTCTCACCAGTCATTTCACTGTAGCTTTCATATATAGTTATTTTGTTGTTAAAGGCATCGTTTATATCATCAGTTTCTAATAGTGAAAACTCAGACAAGCCATTTGAATCCATTACTACTATTTTTTCTTTATTTAGAATTTGAACTAAAAATTTATTATCGTAAGATGATATATTGTTTTCAAATAGGAATTTAGCTTTTTCTTCTACAGATGAATAAGTAAAGTATC
Source organism: uncultured Peptostreptococcaceae bacterium (assembly GCA_964521745.1). Taxonomy (GTDB): domain Bacteria; phylum Bacillota; class Clostridia; order Peptostreptococcales; family Filifactoraceae; genus Acetoanaerobium. The sequence goes on along the minus strand of CAZFTH010000025.1, from coordinate 7,675 downwards.
TGTTTAAAAATTCTGCAGATATATTAACTCTATCCTTTAGTATTTGCTCCACACCTCCATAATAGTAGTTTTGAACAAAGGCAACAAACAACACCTCTAAAACTACTACTGTAGCAATTACTATAGCTCCAAAATTTATAATTATCCTGCTTCTGATACTGGATTTAAATCCCATCCTCTTCCCACCTATATCCATATCCCCACACTGTCTTTAAAAACCTAGGCTCAGCTGGGTCAGCTTCTATTTTCTTTCTGATTCGTCTCATGTTTACATCAACAACTTTTAGGTCTCCAAAATAATTTTTGCCCCAAATTTCATTTAGTATCTGATCTCTACTTAATGATTTTTTTGCATTTTTTAAAAATAATTCTAGTATTTCAAATTCTTTTGGAGTAAGTTCAATCTCTTTTTCCGATTTATAAAATTTTCTGTCAGATAAATTAAGGGTAAAAGGCCCACTTTTTAATATATCTGCTTTCTCTTCTTGACTAGTGTTTGTTAACCTCCTAATCAAAGACCTTATTCTAGCAATAAGCTCAGTAGGACTAAATGGTTTGCTTATATAGTCATCTGCTCCATATTCAAGCCCTAGTACCTTATCCTGCTCGTGAGTTCTAGCTGTGAGCATAATCACCCCCATTTGAGGGTTTTTTCCTCTTAAATATTTCAAAACCTCAAATCCATCTATTCCAGGAAGCATTACGTCTAATATAGCTACTTTTATATCTGGGTTTGCATTATATAGCTCTATAGCTTGTTCCCCAGATTCTGCTTCTATTATTTCATAGCCTTCTCTTTTTAAATTTAGAGTAACAAAACTTCTTATTGCATATTCATCTTCTAATACCATTAATTTCATAATCTATATCCTCCTAGATTCCACTTGGTTTGGTTACATTTGAAAGATTTAAAACATCAGATCTCATCTTAATATATTGTTCTTTATCTTTTCCGCTAAGTTCACTTGATAGGTCTTCTACCTTACCACCTGTGATATCATCATTGCTTTCAGAAATAATTTGAAGCACTTCATCTATTTCTTGCCACTTGCTTTTATTTATCATTTTAATTTCTACTAGTTTATATGCTTTTTTATCACTTGCTATATAGTTTATTTCTATTTTATCTGAGCTTTCATTGCTAGTTATGCTGTAGTGATTGGAAAAGCTATCTGGTATCTCAAATAGAAAGCTCATTTTATAGTCTTCATATATTTGCTTAACAAGGCTCATGGTTGAATCTTCATTTATTTTGTAGTAACTCTTTACCCAAGGCTTTAAGGGGTCATATAGAGGCTCGTTATCAGGAGGGGAAAAAGGTATCCCGACTTCCATAATACCATCAGAATCTATATCCTTCGTTTGTACCGGAAAAGATTTATTATTAAGCTTAAAACCTTTGTAATCTTCTATGTCCACAATTTTTTTATCTTTAAAAAAGAATATGTCAGTTCGTCCTTCATATATTCCTGAAAAAGAATCTACAAAGATTACTTCTTCCCCTTCATAAATTTCCCCTATAGCTATAGAATAGGGATCTACCCCTTGGGGAAATAATTTTTCATCTACTCTTGATACTTTATCGCCTGATATTTTTATTATCCTAAGTCTGTTTTCCATTACTTCTTCATTTTGATATAATATTGCTATTTCATAGTTCTTATCTTTATCTATATCACTTAGTGCCATGCCTGCATATGGCATTTCTAAAATTGTATTAACTTGCTTGTCTTTAAAATTTAAAATAGTTAGTTTTTTTCCATAACTAATGGATTCATCTGAATAAGTTCCTAGCACTATCTCTTTATTATTGTCATTATCCAAATCAATTACATTAAACTGAAGTACATCAAAAGAATTTAGTTTAATGTCAGCTATTTTTTCCCATTTATTAGCTTTATTTGATAGAAGAAGCATTCCCATTAACTTAGTATTTTTATCTTTATAAAAAGCCAGCATCTCAAATTGCCCATCGCTGTTTAAGTCTATAGGCGAAAATGCCATTTCTTTGTCTATAGAGACTAAGTTAGGAAGAGCTGTTATTGAGCTATCTTCAGGCAAAGACTTTTCTAGGGCTTCTTTCATAGATTGTTTTTCTATATTCAATTCTGGTGGTTCAATAAGTTCTTCTGGTGTAGCTATATTTGTACATCCAGTGAACATGAGTACAAGCAAAAAAGCCCATGATACTATCTTTATTTTATTCACATTCTTTCCTCCATAACATAAGCTGATTATTCTATCACTTATACCACTATAAGTTTTTTGCAAAAAAATGTATTTACAAAAAAATTAAGTCTATAATAAGACTTAATTTTGATTTTACTTTTTTGAATTTACGCCTAAAACTACAAGGCTAGAAAAAATTATTGGCCTAAGTATAGCTTGCTCCAGAGAGAAATTATCTCCTTGAATCAAGTAAACTATAAAAATAAAAAGTGATGAAGCTAAAAATATATAGTATCCTAATTTTAGACCTCTAAGCATCATAAGAATAGCCACTAATATCGCAAAATAAAAAACTATAAAAACTAGAGCAAATATTCCTAAATGATATGTTAGGGATTCTATAGTAGTAAGATATGAAATTAGAGTTACTGTATACATTAAAAACATAAGGTAAAGAGTTATTTCAAACCACAAGGGTTTATAAAGTTTCATAAATTACATGCCCTGCCTTTCTCATAATAAATCCACATGGCAAAAATCTAAATTGCCTTGCCAGGACAAGGTGACTTTTTTATAAATTCGCACTGATATAATTTTATAAATAGTATAGTTGCTACTAAGTAAAGTGCTACTGTGAAATAATAAGGTGTGTTGTAATCAAATTTATGCATTATGTATCCACCTATCGCTATTCCTATGGCTCTTGTAAGGTTGCTAGAAAGTGACATAAGACTAGAAAGATTAGCCCTATCTAGTGGATGAACTAAATTCATACCCAAGTTTTGAATTATAGGTGTTCCCATATTCATAAGTGAGGAACGCATAAAAAATGAGATTGCTACAAATATTATACCTTGAGGAAAAGCTATAGAAATTAAAAATGGTATGGAAAACAGCTGGCAAATTACTACCGATTTATGTTCTCCTAATTTCTTTGCCATAAAAGGTATCAGCATGCCACCTAAAACACAGCCAAACTGAGAAAAGGAAAGTATTCCTCCAACTATTGCATCTTGAATATCTAGAGCATATTTTAAGTAGATACTAAAAAAAGGAACAACCATTCCTGCCCCCATACCTATTACAGCATTAAAAGAAAGAAATTTTATTGCTTTATTGTTAGACAAAATGTTTTTATAACCCACAAGATACTGTCCTAGATTTCTTCTTTTAGTTATCTGGTTTTGTTTTATAGTAATAATGGGTAAGAAAGAGACAATAGCAAAAGCTCCACCTAGTGAAATAACTGCCAGTATAGCTTCAATATATGGAATATTTAAAGATAAATAATTAGCAAGTAGTCCTCCAAAAAAATTTGCACTGGTAAATCCTGCATTCATAATAGTAAAGTTAAGACTAAAAACAAGTACTCTTTGTGATTCAGACGAATTTTCACTGAGAAACATAGCTTCTCCTGTGCTTTTCATAGAAAAACCCAGTCCACTTAATATCCCTGCAAATACAAGTAAATAAGGATTAACAGTATGTCCCATAAGAGCAAATCCTAAAAACACAGCTAAAGACCCTATCATAAAGCTTTTTTTGCTTCCTATTTGCCCTATAAGAAAAGCTCCTACTAAAGAAAATAAAGCTGTAGATAGAGTATGAACAGATAGCATGTTTCCTACAAAATCTTCTGTGTAGCCACTTTCTTTTAAAAAAATCCCAACATACATGCTGAATATTCCAGCGGAAAATGAAAGCAAAAAATTAGCTGTCAAATAACTTTTTATGTTCCTGCTGAGCTTTTCCTTCATTACTTATGTCCCCCGTTTATACTAAAGCATTCTAAGCCTAGTTATCATCATCAGGTAAAATATTTATATCAAACTCGTCTTCTGGCATTACTTCTTGAGGAAGTTCTTCTTCATTTGTCAATTCTTCTTCGTCTTGGCTTTCTGATTTAGAGTTTTCTCCTTCATCAATTATCGGCTGCTTTTCATCCTTGCTATTATCATCCATTATTTCCTCTACAGCTTTTTCATCTACAAATCCGGACTCAGGACTAAGCAGCTTCGCACTTTGTATTAATGAAGGCAAAAATAGCACAAATGCAATTACTAGGCTTGCTATAATAAAAATTTTTACATTTTCATTCATCTGCATCATCCTTTTTCACTATATTTAGTAAAATTTATCAGTCCTGCCCATCTTCTATTTTTGGCTTTATTCCAAGATAAAGATTTCTAACTAGTTCTTTTGTGGATTTTGCATCGTGTTTGAAATACCAAATCCCATCTATTATTTCATCTTCTCCTACAACACTGTAGGCATTTATGTTTTCATCTTTAATATTAGCTAGCTTACTTGCAAAGTACATGGCTTCTTTTAAGTCCATACTGGTCTTTGTATTTTTTAATCCAATAGTAATTGCACTAGTTAAATTCGATGGCTGAATTGCTTTTTTTATAGCAGCTATTACAAATTCCTGCTGCCTTTTTATCCTACCTAAATCGCCCTCTGCTCCTAAACTTCCACTATTATTTTTCCTCCATCTTAAAAACTGAATTGCCTTTTCTCCATCTAGTACTTGTGTACCTTTTTTTAGGTTAATATGAAGCGGAGGCTGGGCATAGGGGTCATCATACCTCATATTAAATGGAATATCCACTTCTACTCCATCTATAGCATCTACTACTTCCTTTACTCCATCATAATCCACACTAATATACTCGTGAATAGGCACAGATAAGACTTTGGATACTGCGTTTGCAGTCGCCTTTATTCCGCCTTTGTTATCTGGGTATCCATATACAGCATTTATCTTTTTTCTACCTGCGTCTTTGTAGCCGTAGTCTACATAGGTATCTCTTGGAACGGATATTATATCTATTATGTTGGATTCTTTGTCATAGCTGAACACCATCAAGGTATCTGTTCTTTCTCCTTCTATTCCGGCTACCAAAATATTAACTCTCTTTAACTTTGCGTATTTCTCATCTAATTCACTTTGCTCTTTTTCCTCTTCTGTCTGCTCAGTAGTATCTACCGCTTCAAATTCTTCATATGAAGTCTTATGGTAATATTGCTGGAATGCAAAAAATCCAGCTGCTGCTATTACGATTAAAATAGTCAAAATAATTATTAGGTATTTCAAGATTTTTTTCAAATTATCACCTTTAAAATTTATTTTATACATTCAGTTATATTCTACCCCTTAGTAAAATATACGTAAAGATAAATAATGGTTACATTAGTATAACAAAACAAAAGGGACGGCTTTAGACAATATAAAAACTAGTCTAAAGCGTCCCTTGTAATTAAAAATTACTTAACTAGATTTTGAAGTTAGATAACTTTTCCATAAGTTCTGCAGCAAGTGAACTAAGTCCAGAAGCACTTTGCGCAACTTGCTCTACAGCATCTGATTGTTGTTGCATAGAAGCAGTTACTTCTTCTGACGCAGCTGCTGTTTCCTCAGAAACTGCAGAAATATTTTCCATGCTACTTACTATTCTTTCCTTTTCTGTCATTAATACTTGAACTTGAGAAGTCATTTCTTCTATTCTCTGTGCAACTTTACCTATTGATGCAGAAATTTCTCCAAAAGCTGAGTTTACTTTTTCTACTGACATTTCTTGTTCTACATATATGCCTTTTACTTCTTGCATTATATCAACAGTATTTTTACTTTCATTTTGTATCTTGTCTAGAATAATCTTTATTTCTTGTGCTGCATTATCCGAACCTTCAGCTAGTTTTCTAATCTCGTCAGCAACAACCGCAAATCCTTTACCAGCTTCTCCCGCTCTAGCAGCTTCTATCGAAGCATTAAGTGCAAGAAGGTTAGTTTGACTCGCTATAGATGTTATAGTCTCAAGTATAGCATTTATAGATGTTGCGCTCTTATCAAGATCAACTATTGCTTTTTCTACTCTATCATTAGATTCAAGACTAACTTTACTTGCTCTTTTTAGTTCTTCTAGAGTTTTTATACCTTCATCATTTACCTCTAGTGTACTTTGAGCATTCAGATTCATTTCACTACTATTTTGAGCTAATCCTTCAAATTTTTCTGATAGGGAATTTGCAATTTGAACACCAGTTTCAGTTTCTTCTGCTTGGTCTGATGCTCCTCTAGCTATTTCATCTACAGTATTTGCAACATCTGTAGATGCCGCGCTAGTCTGCTCTGCAAACGCTGCTAAATTCTCAGAAGCCTTTAGTACTTCTTCACTTACTCCTATCGTCGCAGTCATAAGGTCTTTTACTTGGGCTATCATTATGTTAAAACTCTTACCTAGACTACCTATTTCATCATTACTCTTAACATCCATAGTTACAGTAAAATCTCCATCTGCTACTAACTTCATCTTTTGTTCAATTTCTTTTACTGCTTTTGTTACAAATCCAGCTGCAAAAACTCCTATCAAAATAGCAACTATCAGAGAAATTATCCCAATAGTAATAACATTCATAGTCATTTGATCAGTTACTGCTGTAATTTCTTTATAAGATACACTGTTTACAAGTATCCAATCTGTAGTTGTAAATTTCTGATACACTATAAATCTTTCATCCTTAGTAGCTTCATCAGTGTAATCTAATGTTCCGCTTCCTGTTTCAAAATAAGTGTTTAAAGTTTCATCAGTAAACCCTATATCCTTAATATTTTTTCCTATCATTTCTGGATTAGGATGGGCAAATATCATACCATCTTTTGCTATTATATAAGCTTCGCCTGTTTCACCTATTTTAACCTGACCTACAAGTTCAGAAAAATAGCTTAGAAGTAAATCTATACCCGTTATTCCAGGAGAAGTTCCATCAGTTGATTCAGGAATTTTTATAGCCGCCGTAATTACCGTTTCACCTGTTCCAGCGTCCACATATGGGTCAGTCCAAATAACCTCATCAGTTACATCTGCAGCCTGATACCATCCTCTTGTAGTAGGGTCATAGTCAGCTGGAAGTTCAATATATGGGCTTATATACATCTTCTTTTCTCTAGTTCCTACAAATGAGTTTAGTACATTTGGATTCACGTCTCTATAGGCAGCTATCGCATCTAGTAAATACGGCTCCGAAGTTGAATCCACTAAAATATTTCTAAGATTATAATTCCCCGCATGTAGCTGAAGCGATTTTGCATTCCCCTCTAGCACATTTTCTAGGGAAGTTGTAGTAGCTTTATTTATCTCCTGCATAGAAGCTAGATATTGCTTCAGCATTTTTTCCTCTGCTAATCTAGTACTTCTTAAGCCCATAACAAACATTGGCAAAGTGATAAGAATAATTAGCATGATGACGATTTTGGTTTTAAGATTCATTTTCATTTTGACACCCCTCCACAATTGATGATTTAAATATATCTTCTTGCTAAATTCAAATAAAAACTTTACTTTTTTATCGTCAGTTAAATAAAAAAAGATTATAGCTTTTATTGAAATTAATATATATACGCTATTTATAACCATTTTGGGAATATTGAAACATTTGCAGTAATATTTCTGTAATTATTCTACTATTTTTTAACTAGTTTTACAATCCCTCAACCTACGATTCA
>CAZFTH010000024.1:0-14943 GCA_964521745.1 uncultured Peptostreptococcaceae bacterium | reverse complement strand
AATGCTGAGTATCTTCATAGCAGAGCTGAAGATGCAGGTTCTAATCCTAAATATAGAGAGAAGTATGACATAGTACTATCAAGAGCAGTTGCTTCTTTACCAGTATTATTAGAATACTGCAGTCCTTTTTTGAAAAAAGGAGGTTATTTTATCTGCCAGAAGGGCCCAGCTGCAAAATCAGAAGTAGAGCAGGCAAAAAAAGCTCTAGCTGTTTTAGGCTGTAGTCTTGAGTATATCAAGGAGATAGATATTCCATATACTGACTTAAACCACAATATACTGGTTATCAAAAAGATATCAAACACCCCTAAAAATTATCCTAGAAAAGCAGGCAAGCCTTCAAAGGAGCCTTTGATATAAAAGAGTTTTACTAAATTATATTTCATTTAATCCAAGCCTATAATTGAGGTGATAGCTATAAAACTAGAAAATATACCTATAAAGGAAATATATCCTAGAAAAGACCAGCCTAGAAAAAGCTTTGACAAAAATGCTCTTGATGAACTTGCTACTTCTATAAAAAAATATGGAATACTTCAGCCTATAATAGTAAGCAAAGCTGAAGATGGCTATGCGATTATAGCGGGGGAAAGGAGATATCAAGCTGCAAAGCTTATAAATATTGATTATCTTCCTTGTATAATTCAAGATAGTGCAAATACTAGAGAAATAGCTCTAATTGAAAACCTTCAAAGAGAGAATTTAAATCCTATAGAAGAAGCCAAGGCTATACATAGTTTTATGAAAGACTCTAAAGTCAGTCAAGCTGATATGGCTATAATACTTGCAAAAAGTAGGTCTTATATAGCAAATAGACTGAGATTGTTAAAATTAGATGATTTTACAGCTTTTCACTTAGAAAGTAAAAAAATAAGTGAAGGTCATGCAAAAAGTTTATTAGGAATAAATAATGAAAAAACAAGAAAAAGTTTAATAGATAAGATTATAAAAGAAGGTCTGTCAGTAAGACAAACAGAAGAGCAAGTAAGAAAGTTAAAAACTAAAAAAAATACTTTAGAAGATGTTCATATAAAAGAAGCTTTGGACAAATTAACAGATATATTGGAAACAAAAGTAACTCTAAAAGGAAGCCAGAAAAAAGGTACTTTGCTTATAGAATATTATAATAAAGACCAATTATATGACTTAGTGGAAAAATTATTTTCACTAGAATAAAGGAGAATTTATATGATTTATTTTGATAATGCGGCTACTACATTTCCAAAACCAGATAGAGTAATAGATAAGATGGTAGAATTTATGAAAACTAAAGCAGCTAATCCAGGAAGATCAGGACATAAGATGGCCTTAGATGCGGGAAGAACAATATTTGAGGCAAGACATGAGATAGCCCAACTTATGAATATAGACAATCCTATGAATATAGCTTTCACAAAAAATGCAACTGAATCTATAAATATAGGAATTAAAGGATATGTCAAAAAAGACATGCATATAATATCTACTGCTATGGAGCACAATGCAGTATCTAGACCTATAGTGGCTCTTGAATCACACGGAGTAACTCATACCTTTGTAAAATGTGACGAAAATGGTTTTTTGGATTTTGATGAATTTGAAAAGGCATTTAAGGAAAATACTGGACTAGTAGCTGTAAGCCATGCATCAAATGTCACAGGTACAGTAAATGACCTTAAAAGAATAGGAGATATATGTAGAGCTCACAAGGTACCTTTATTAGTAGACTGCGCACAAAGTGCTGGAGTATTTGATATAGATGTACAGCAAATGAATATTGCCATGTTATGTGCCCCAGGGCATAAAGGTTTATATGGTCCTATGGGTACAGGCTTTATATATGTAAGAGAAGATATAAAACTTATCCCTATTATGGAAGGTGGAACAGGAAGTAGTTCTGAAAGCTTAATTCATCCTGATATTATGCCAGACCATTTAGAATCAGGGACAGCAAATGCTGTAGGAATTGCAGGCTTATTAGAAGGGGTAAGATTTGTCCAAGAAACAGGAATAGAAAAGATAAGAAAACACGAACAAGAGCTCGTGAGATACTTGATAGATGGATTGAAGCAGTATAAAAATGTAAAGGTATACGGACCTGAAGACGCCTCTAAAAGATGTGCAGTAGTATCATTTAATATAGACAATATTCAATCTACGGACATATCATATATTTTAGATAGTGAATTTGATATAGAAGTTAGAAGTGGTCTACACTGTGCAGCACTAGCCCATGAGACTTTAAAAACTACTTCTCAAGGTGTAGTAAGAGTTAGTTTTTCATATTTTAACACTATTTCTGAGCTAGATGAATTTATAAAAATCATAGGTCAGATTATAAATATTTTATAAAGAAGAAAAATTTGTAAATAAATATACAAAAATCTTCTCTAATCATAAGTTTTATATTATCATAGACTACAAAAGAGATTATTTGTCTTAAAAAAATCAATGGGGGATATTATGGAAATATTGAGCTTGGGACAAAAGATAAAAAAACTGCGCAAGGAGAAAAATCTCACATTAAAAGAGCTAGCAGGAAATCGTATTACTGCTGCACAAATAAGCCACATAGAAAGAGATAAGTCATATCCTAGTCAGGATTTATTAGAATATTTTTCAGAAAAACTAGAAACATCTATTGATTATTTTCTTGAGAGTAAAGAGTCTCAAGCAAAAAAAATAGCTTCAAGTATTATATTAAAGTCAGAAGTATTATTTAAAACAGAAAAATATCAAGAAGCTAAGAGAGAGCTTTCTACGATTCTGAATTTATGTACCTCATATGATATTTCTCATGAATGTGCAAAAGCTAATTTTATTTATGGATTAGTTTATTTAGTTGAAAAAGAGTACAAAAAAGCTACATCTATGATGGAAAAAGCTTTGGTTTTATATATTAAAAATGAAGACCCTAAAGGTATAATAAAAAGTTATTTAGAACTTGGGAAATTATATATTTTAGGTGATTTTTACTTGCCAGCATCAAATATGCTTCATCAGGCTGAAGCTATGATTCCAGAACTTGAGATTAATGATATAGAACTTGAAAAAAGTATATACATTAACCTTTCATATGCTTATATGAAAAACAATCAAAATAAAGAAGCTATTAAATATGCTCATAAAGCAGAAAGTATAGCGGAAAAAGTTGGGGACTTAAAAAATAGAGGAAATGGTTTTTTTATAATGGGAAATAGCTATCTTCAGAATTATCAATATGATAATGCCCAAAAATACTTTCATATGGCAATTAAATGTTTTGAAAAAGAAAACAAAATTTTTGAGAAAGCTAAATCACAAATGTTATTAGCTAAAGTATACTTAAACCTCAAGAGTTATTCATCAGCTAAAGAACATATAGAGCAAGCTTATATTTTGAAAAAGGAATTTAAAGACTCTCAATACATTGAAATTTTGATGATGTACTGTGAGCTGCTTATCAATGACGAAAATTTTGAACTGGCTTTAGAGTATATTAGAGAAGCTCTTTACCTTAGCACAAAAGAACAAAACAAAAAAATGGAGCCTTTAGTTATGAGAAAATATGCTAATTTGCTTTATCAATCAGGTAATGTAGATGAAGCAACAGTTAGCTTTAATAAGTGTGCTGAAATGCTACAAAAAACAGGAAATAAAAAAGAGTTAGCTAGTACCTATTTTGATATAGCAAAAACTTATCAAGGGCGTTCAAAAGAGCAAGAAATTGGTTTTTATTCTAAGGGTATAGACCTGTTTAGAGAAATAGGACTTATTGAAAACTAGTTTTTCTAGTTTTCTTTTTTTTACGGAGGTAGGAACTTGAAAAAGACGATTATATCGATAATGGTGGTTTTGATATTATTGATAATCAACCCATACACTATTAAAAATTACATTAGACCATATTTTTTCCCTACTACAAAGACTTTGTCTGAGGAATTAAAGTTAGAATACAAACCAAATATGTATATAAAACAATTCGAGAACTCATTAATTACTTATGATGGAAAAAGTTTAATTAGATACGATGAAAATATAAAAGAAGAATTTGAAGCTACTATTAGAAGTGATAACTTTAGCATTAGTACATCTGAAAATTTTATTTATCTTTTGGATAAGGTAAAAAGAAAAGTGTATCAAATAGACAGAAATGGTGAAATAGTAGGTCAAGTAGAAGTAGATAAGCAAATATCAAACATAGAAGTTTTTTCTGATGGGAGATTCATCCTTTCTTACACTACAGATATAAAAGCAGATGGAATTTTAGTATATGATAAAAACTGTGAATTTCTAAAAGATATAAGCTATCCTAAAACTACAATAAACAAGATATCAGAAGATAAAATAACAGGCGGTTTTATGGTTAGCGGTCTAGTTAGAGATGAAGATGATTTGAATAACAGTATTTTTTACTATAACGAAAAATTAGAAGCCGTAATGGCAATGGATATAAAAGATAGCATATTTATAGACATGGGTTTTATAAAAGATAAAATAGTATTGATGGATATAAATAACATTTTAGTTATGAACAGAGATTTCAAAGAATTATATAAACTTCATTCTGATGAAAATTTTTACAAAATGTACATGGCCCAAATGAGTATGTGGACTCTAGATTCTAAGAATAAAATTTCAGAAATAGACTATAATGGAAACTTAATAAAAGAACAGATTTATAAAGATGATATAATATATTTTGGAAAGCATAAAGATAAATTACTTCTTGCTTTAAAAAATGCTATTATCTTAGGAGACAAAGAGATAGAAATGTCGAAAGATATAGTAGATGTAGTTCCACTTGAAAACAAAATAGTAATTGTTTTTAGAGATAGTATTAGATTTTTAAAGGTGGAATGAGGATGTTAAGTAAAATAGATATAGCCATACTGATTTTTATGATATATCACATAATTAGAGGCTACCATACAGGGTTTTCAAAATCTTTATTTTTAAGTATACGTTTTATAGCAAGTATAATATTAACTAGATTTATATATATTAAATATGTAGACATAATAATTTCAAGTGTATTTTATGAAAGATATCAAATGATAATGTATGAGCTTATAACTAAGTTTATTTCAGTGTTTTGGTATCAAGCTTTGAATTTGAATTCTAAAATATTAGTATTTAGTTTATTTTTACTTGTATCAATTCTCATAAATGTAATTTTTTATACTCTGCATAGTTTTTTTAACAAAAAATCATTAAAATGGATAGATAAAAATCTAGGCCTAGTTTTTGGACTATTTAAATCTATACTTTATATTATGATTGTTGTAGCCTTAATAGATCCCATAATTCAAAAGCAGTTAGGAAATGAACTTCATGAGATGTTCACATATACAAGACTTTTAAAATACTTTTATTCCTATAATTTTATTTTTGACTTTTTTGCCAAAACTTAGAATTATACATGGTAATTGATTTATTGCTCACGACTCATTATAAAAGGAGAGAAAAAGTATGGATATCAAAAAACTAAATTGTGAAAAAATGGCTTGCCCTATGCCAGTTATAAAAACTAAAAAAGAGCTAGGGACTATTGAAAAAGGAGCTTTAGAAGTTACGGTAGATAATAATACAGCTAAAGAAAATCTATTGAAATTAGCAGCTTCTCTTGAGATGGCTGTAGAGTTAAAAGAAGAAAATGAGCTTTTTAAGGTTACTTTTATAAAAACAAAAGAAGCTAATATAGAGCAAAAAAATGAAAAAGAAAACAAAATTTTACAAGGAGAAGCTGATAATGAAGTCTTATTAATAGGTTCAAACTTGCTTGGAAGCGGACATGAAGATTTAGGAAAAATACTTATGAAAGGTTTTATATATACTATTAGTGAAACAAAGCCTTATCCTAATAAAATCTTATTTATAAACAGCGCCGTTAAATTAACAGCGGAAAATGAAGAATCTATTGAAAATCTTAAAAAAATGGAAGATGCAGGAGTAGAAATATTATCTTGCGGAACCTGTTTAGATTTTTACAATATAAAGGAGAATTTAGCGGTTGGAAGAGTAGCTAACATGTATGATATAGTAGAAGCTTTAAAGCAAAATCCAAATAGATTGGCGGTTTAGTTTATGTATGTTGTAAGCTTTGCATCTACTCACCACGCTATGTTTGCTGAACAGATGCTAAAAAAATCAGAAATAAAAATAATGGTAATTCCTACTCCAAGACAAATAGATAAAAGTTGTGGTATATCTATAAAATTTAATGGTACTCTTATGGACAAGGTAATAGAAGTAATGGAAAAATATAATATAGATGTAAAGGGTATATTTGAAATAATGCCTGATTTAAGTGTAGTAGTGCATTATCCAAAGTAGGTAGCTTTTTATCTAAAGAGAGGAGATTTTCATGCCTATAAAATTTGAAATTGGAGATGTAGTCGAACTTAAAAAAAACCATCCTTGTGGTGGAAACACCTTTGAAATCATGCGTGTTGGCATGGATTTTCGCATAAGGTGTTTCACGTGTGACAAGCAGCTTTGGATAGAAAGAGCTGAACTTGAGAGAAGACTTAAAAAGTATGCAAGTAAGAATGAAGCAAAAAAATAATCTGCTTAAGTTCAAAAAAATTGCTTTTTGCTTTGAAAGCTGATATTATAGATGAGTATGAGATTTAATATTTGTCTCATCTTTCTGCTCTAACGTTAGAGCCGTACAGTCCAAAGGGAGGTGAAATGTAATGAGAAATTATGAATTAATCTATGTTCTTAAACCAAACCTAGAAGAAGAAGCTAAAACTGCTGTCCTTGACAAAGTTAAAGGCATCATCGAGTCTAGCGGAGAGGTAGTAAAAGTAGATACATGGGGAACTAGAAAATTAGCCTATGAAATCGAAAAACTTACAGAGGGTTACTATGTTCTTATCAACTTCAAGTCAACTACTGAAGTTCCTAAAGAAATCGATAGAAACCTGAAGATTATGGATAACGCAATTCGTCACATGATCGTAAAGCTTGACGAAAAATAATAAGGATACAAAGTAAGGTGGGATATTGATGAACAGTGTAATACTTATAGGAAGACTCACAAGGGATCCAGAATTAAGATACATTCCTTCAACAGGAAATGCTCTCACCACCTTTTCCATTGCAGTAGATAGGACGTATACGGGTAAAGATGGTCAAAGGCAGACAGATTTTTTTAACATAGTAGTATGGGGAAAAAGTGCTGAGTACTGTGCTAACTATCTTGCCAAGGGAAGATTAGCTGCTGTGAAAGGTTCTATTCAAAACAGAACTTATGAAACAAAGGAAGGCGAAAAAAGGTATATCACTGAGATTGTTGCTGAAAATGTTCAGATATTAGAATGGGGCGACAAGAGTGAGAGAACGAATAATTCATCTTTTAGAAGTGCTTCTAGCAATCAAAATGACAATGTATTTGAACCAGAAGGTTTAGATTCAGATGGATTCCGCGCTCTTGATGATGATGACGTACCCTTTTAAGCCAGTTCTACTACCTTAAAGAAGGAGGGAAAAAAGATGGCTATGCAAAGAGGAAACGGAAGAAGAAGAAGAAAAAAAGTAGATCCGTTCGCGGGTAAAAAAATAAATATGATAGACTACAAAGATGTAAATCTACTAAAGAAGTATATCTCTGAAAGAGGTAAGATTCTTCCAAGAAGAATCACTGGTACTTCAGCTAAAGCTCAAAGAAAACTTACTTTAGCTATAAAAAGAGCGAGAAATATAGCACTTTTACCATATGTTGTAGACTAAATACCAAACCCAAATCTGAGAGATTTGGGTTTTTTTCTAATTTTAAATATAAATTTAAGGAGGCAGGAAAATAATGAAAGTAGTTGCATTTAATGGTAGCCCTAAAAAAGAAGGTAATACATATCATGCTATAAAGCTTGTAGCCGATGAACTGGAAAACCAAGGAATAGAAGTAGAAATTGTTCATGTTGGAAATAAAGCGATAAGAGGATGTATGGCATGTGGGGCTTGTTATAAATCAAAAGACGAGCAGTGTATAATGAAAGACGATGAAGTAAATAGTTATATTAAGCTTATGAAGGAAGCAGATGGAGTGATTCTAGGCTCACCAGTATATTTTTCTGCTCTTGCAGGTACAATGAAATCGTTTTTAGATAGAGCTTTTTATGTATCTAGTGCAAATGGAAACAATTTAAGACATAAGGTAGGAGCAAGTGTAGTTGCAGTTAGACGCTCTGGAGGAGTTCCTGCATTTAACCAGCTTAACAACTACTTAAACTATGCAGAGATGATGGTTCCTTCATCTAACTACTGGAATGTGATTCATGGGAGTAAACCAGGGGATGCTCTTGAAGATGAAGAAGGTAAGCAAATTATGAGAATACTAGGTAAAAATATGGCTTATCTAATGAAAGTAATGGCTTCTAAGGAAGCAAAAGAGCTAAAGCCTAATCATGAAAAGAAAGTTGCAATGAGTTTTATTCGCTAGTGAGAGTTAGATTTATTTTGATAATAGTATGTTCTAGAAGGTAGTAAGTTCATCCAGAATCAGCTTAAGTATAGGGGGTAAGGATTTTAGAAGTATTTTTACAAGAACTTCTTTATGGTATAATATTCAAATAGATTACTTTAGGAGCTGATGCTGTTGCAAGAACCAAAACCAAAGAAAAAAAATATAGATTTTAATAGGAAGAATCTTATAGAATCCTCACTAATTACTGTGATAGGAGTTATATTTATATTGATAGGGACATATGTGCCGTTTTTATCTTTTCTATCACTATTTACATCAGTAGCTGTTATAATTACAACTTACAGAAATAAAATATATTATGGACTTTTAAGTGCAGTAACCACAACAGTTATTTTAGGATTTTTTATACATCCATTAACAGCTTTTTCTGCACTTTTAGTCTTTTTAATTCCTGGTGTATGTATAGGGTTTTTTATGAGAGAAAAACGCCCTGCTTTCGAGAGTGTATTTTATGGATTTTTGTCCATGACTTTTACTACTGTAGTATTTATGCAGGTACTTTCTTTATTTTTAGGTATAGATATATTAGAAAGTATTCTTGCTATACTTAGAGAATCCATGAATATGCAGTATGAAATGTTAAAAGAAATTCCAAATATAAAAAAACCTGATGTAGAAGAAATTATTAAATCTGTTAAGCTTTTCTTCCCGTCTATAATAATTGGGTCAACTTTATTAATGTCGTTTTTGAATTATTATATGTCAGCTCTTATCATAAAAAGAACTGGTGATAAAAACCACGTGGCAAGTATTACTGAATTTTCTATGCCAGGTAATATTTCCTTAGGAATTTTGATAATGTATTTACTCACTTTGATTTCTGGGTATTTTAATTATCTTTATTTTGAGACTTTAGTTTTAAATATAACAACTATATTTATATTATTGTTCTTTTTACAAGGTATGGCTGTGATAGGATATTTCTTTAAACACGCTAAACTTAAAAAAAGCGCAAAAATGATTTATATTTTTCTGCTTATTCTACTATTACCTTTATCTAGTTTTATATCAATAATTGGATTTGCGGATGCAGTATTTAATTTTAGAAGATTAAAAAGATAGCCTTGGGAGGAATGTAATGAAAACTAGCCTTAAGATAAATATACCTGAATCAAAAGCCTATCTTCTCATCATAGGGATTTTAAGTATCACCTTGCTATATTTTAATTTGTATATAGGCTCTACTGCCCTTTTACTACTTTTATATCTTATTTACTATAATCATAAAATTATTTCAAAGAGGAATTTGCAGTGGGTAGAGTACATAGAAACTTTGTCTATGGATATGGATAAAACTGCAAAGCAGACTCTTATAGATTTTCCTCTTCCCTTGTGTATTTTAGATCATAATGGAAGATTGACTTGGTACAATGGAAAGTTTAGCAAGCTAGTAAAGCAAAATGATATGATAGAAAAACCCATAGATGAAGTGGTTCCTTCTATAGTGATAGAAAATTTTACAAAATCTGATACTGAAAATATGCAGTCACATACTCAAATAGGCAGCAAAACTTTTGATATAAAATATAATATAATAGAAAATGAAAATTTTGAAAGGTCATTTGCACTTTATTTCTTTGATGTTACTGATTTTAATGAACTAAAGACAACTTATGAAATGATAAAACCAGTAATTATTAATTTACAGGTAGATAGCTTTGACGAAGTATTAGATTCAGCATCTGAAGATGTAAGACCAATAATAGAAGCTGAAGTAGAAAGAACTATTAAATTATGGACTAATAAGCACTCAGGGGCTTTTAGAAAGATTACAAAAGATAAGTATCTTATATTTATGGATGAAAAAGCACTTATTGATTTGGAAGAAGATAAATTTTCTATATTAGATGAAATTAGAAAAATAGACCATGGAAATTCTCTTCCACTAACCTTGAGTATAGGTGCTGCATCTATGGCTAGCGACTTATCATCAACCTATAAAAACTCTATAACCGCATTAGATTTAGCTTTAGGTAGAGGAGGCGACCAAGCCGTAATTAGAAGAGATGAACGCTCTATATTCTATGGAGGAAGGTCAAAGGCAGTAGAAAAGAAAACTAGAGTAAAAGCTAGAATAATAGCTCATGCCCTCAGAGACTTAATAAATGACAGTGAATCAGTTCTTATTATGGGACATCATAATCCTGACTTAGACTCTTTAGGCGCAGCTATTGGTATGTACGGTATTTGTAAGATGTTAAGCAAGAAATCCCATATAGTTTTGGATCATCCAAATACATCTATTGACGTACTTTATGACAGGCTAAAGGCAAATGAGAATTTTAAGAGTGTATTTATGGCAAAAGAAGAAGCACTTAGAGTTATAACTCCTCAAACCTTATTGATAGTAGTCGATACACATAGGCCTAGCTTCACTGAACACCCAGGGCTTTTGGATGAATCCGAACGTATTGTCCTTATAGATCATCATAGAAGAGGCGTAGAGTTTATAGATAAGGCAGTTTTGGTATATCATGAAACATATGCATCTTCTGCCAGTGAAATGGTTACAGAACTTATTCAGTATGTAAAAGATAGACCATATATTGATACCTTAATTGCAGAATCATTACTTTCTGGTATCACTTTAGATACAAAGAATTTTACATTTAAGACAGGTGTTAGAACTTTTGAAGCGGCTGCATTTTTAAGGAAGTTTGGAGCTGATACTATAGCTGTAAAGCAATTATTTCAAGGTGATTTAGATAGCTTCATGGTGAAAGCTGAAGGTATAAAAAATGCTAAGATTTTAGGAGGAAGTATAGCTATTACTTCTTGCCCTGAAAATTTAGAAAATCCATCCTTAATAGCTGCCCAAATAGCAGATGAACTGCTTAATATAAGAGGAGTAAAAGCTTCATTTACTGTTGCAAAAAGAAGTGATGGACTTGTCTTTATAAGTGCTAGGTCACTATCTGATGTTAATGTTCATATGCTTATGGAAAAATTAGGTGGTGGAGGACATATAGATACAGCTGGTGCGCAACTTAAAGACGTATCAACTGAAGAAGCAGTAGAAAAAGTAGAAGAACTTATAATGGAATTTTTAAAGGAGGAAGAATAGATGAAAGTTATATTTCTAAAAGACGCAAAAGGAACAGCTAAGAAAGGTGAAATGAAAGAAGTAAGTGATGGTTATGCACGCAATTTTTTGATTCCAAAAGGCATAGCAAAAGAAGCAACTGCAAGCTCTATTAATGACTTAAAACAGCAAAAAACATCAGAAGCTCTGAAAAAACAAAAAGAAGAACAGGATGCTAAAGATTTAGCCGATAAATTAAAAGATATATCAGTAACTATGTATTCAAAAGCAGGGGATGCAGGGAAACTATTTGGATCTATTACATCTAAAGATATAGCTGAGAGATTAAAAAAAGAACATAAAATTGATATTGATAAGAGAAAAATCTTATTAGAAGATCACATAAAAGTACTGGGTTCTCATATTGTACCAGTTAAGCTTCATCCTAGCGTGACAGCTGAATTTCGCGTTGATGTAAAGCAAAAGGACTAATAAGTTTATCCAGGAGGTTTTTATTATGGAGGGGAAATTACCACCTCATTCCATCCAAGCTGAGCAATCTGTTCTTGGAAGTATTTTAATTGATAGAGAAGCGATGCTCATAGTAAGTGATGTGCTTCAAGAAGATGATTTTTATAAAGATGCTCATAGAGAAATATTCCACTGTATGATGGACTTATATAAAAAAAGTGAACCTATAGATTTGATAACGCTATCAGAGGGTCTAAAAAAGAGGTCCTCATTGGATATGGTCGGAGGAATAACTTATCTGACAGGCTTATCTACAGCGCCAGATTTTACTCGTCATGTAAGTAAGTATGCAGAAATAGTAAAGGAAAAGTCCATACTCAGAAAGCTTATAAAAGCTTCTAGTTTTATAATGGAAAGAAGCTATGCAGGCGAAGATGAAGTTGCTGATTTATTAGAGCAAGCAGAGAAAAGTATATTTGATATTTCACAGTCTAAAAGTCAAAAAAGCATGGCAGCCATATCTCAAGTTCTAATGAATGCATATGAAATATTAGAAGAACTTTATAGAAACAAAGGTAGTATAACAGGTCTTACTACTGGATTTATAGATTTAGATAGAAAAACAAATGGTCTTCAAAAAACGGATTTAGTACTTATAGCTGCTAGACCAGCTATGGGAAAAACTGCTTTTGCACTAAATATTGCTCATAACGCGGCCCTAAAAGATAAATCTAAGGTTGCACTATTTTCTATGGAGATGAGTAAAGAACAGCTTATTCAAAGAATGATAGCAGCTGAAAGCAGAGTAGAACTTAACAAGCTAAAAAATGGTAATCTAGATGAAGAAGAGTGGCCTAAGGTAATAACTGCTATGGCTGTTCTTTCTAAGGCAGATATCTTTATAGACGATACACCTGGAATAAGTGCTATTGAATTAAGATCAAAATGCAGAAGACTTAAGATGGAAAAAGGATTGGATATGGTGCTTATAGATTACCTTCAGCTGATGGAATCAGATTCAAAAGGGGAAAGTCGCCAGCAGGAGATATCAAAAATATCACGTTCACTAAAAATCTTAGCGAAAGAATTAGAATGTCCAGTAATTGCATTATCACAGCTATCTCGTGCCCCAGAGCAACGTTCTGATCATAGGCCAATACTATCAGACCTTAGAGAATCAGGAGCTATAGAGCAGGATGCTGACCTTGTAATGTTTTTGTATAGGGATGAGTATTATCATGAAGATTCAGACCAAAAAAATATAGCAGAAGTTATAATTGCAAAGCACAGACATGGAGAAACAGGTATGGTTCCTCTGACTTGGCTTGGACAGTTCCAGTTATTTCATAATGTAGCCCATATGAGGGAGTAAAGCGTTAATATGGATGATAAGATTATTTTATGGGGAAAGAAAGTAAGTGTAAGGTCAATGCTTAAAGAAGATGTGGAAAAAATGCTCCACTGGTCACTTCACGATGATTTGCTTTTTTATGATTACAATTTTCCTTACATGGATATAGAAGAAAGAAATCAGTGGTTTGAGTTAAAAACAAAAGGTCAAAAACGATGTTTTAGTGTGTTTGATAAACAAGGCCAGATGGTAGGCTATATGTCTCTTAGAAATGTAAATAGATTCTTTAAAAGATCTGAGCTTGGAATAGTTTTTGATCCAGGAGAAGTATCTAAAGGTTATGGTAGCGATGCAATAAACACTTTGTTAAAATGGTATTTTAAGGACCTTGGATATAGGAAAATGATACTTACAGTAGCGGCTTACAACGAAAGAGCCATAAAATCCTATAAAAAGGTTGGATTTGAAAAATATGCTCAACAATATGGAGAATTTATGAATCCAAGAATAAATCCTCTAATAGATGATGAGTTTAAAAATATTAAAAAATATTTTAGAAAAAAAGGCAATAAAATTGAAGTTCTTTATTATAAGATGCAGATATCCACATTATCCACAGAATAAATCGATTTATTTGTGGATAATGTGGATATATTTGATTTAGTCAATAGAAATATTTAATTTTATTTGTCTAGATGATATATTTAGCTATAAATAGCCAAAAGTAAGAATACAATAAAAAACTAAGGTTGCTATAAATACGAATATTTGGTAAAATATTATTTGTTTAGTTCGACTTATTACGAAGTATGTAGGAGGCGTTTATGTCTGGTTTAGCCATTATAGGTTCTCAGTGGGGAGACGAAGGAAAAGGAAAAATTATAGATTATTTAGCTAAAAGTGCAGATGTTGTAGTTAGAGCTCAAGGTGGAAATAATGCTGGTCACACAGTGGTTGTGGATAATGAAAAATATGCTCTTCATTTGATTCCATCTGGCATACTAAACCCCAAAGCTATAAATATTATTGGAAATGGTGTAGTGCTTGATCCAAAGGTATTTTTAGAAGAAATCGAAAAATTTGAAGCTAGAGGGATTGACACATCGAGTATCAAAATTAGTGAGCGTACACATATCATCTTACCTTACCATAAAACTATGGATGCCTTAATGGAAGAAAAAAGAGGAGCTATGGATATTGGAACTACAAAAAAAGGTATAGGTCCATGCTATATGGATAAAGCTGAACGTGTAGGAATAAGAGTCCATGAATTTATAAGAGAAGATGTATTTGCAGATAGATTAAAAAAAGAGTTAGAAAAGAAAAATGAAATTATAAGTAAAATATATAACTCAGAGCCTCTTGGCTATGATGAGATATTTGATGAATATAATCAATATGCTAAAAAACTTGCAAAGTATGTAGACAATACAGAAAAAATTATAAATGAAGCTTTAAAAGCAAATAAAAATGTTTTATTTGAAGGAGCTCAAGGTTCAATGCTAGACCTTGATTTTGGTACTTATCCATATGTTACTTCTTCTCATCCTACTGTAGGTGGTTTTGTAGTAGGAAGTGGAGTAGGTTTTGGAGCTATAAATGAAGTTATAGGTATTACAAAAGCGTATACAACAAGAGTTGGAAAAGGAC
>CAZFTH010000023.1:0-15013 GCA_964521745.1 uncultured Peptostreptococcaceae bacterium | reverse complement strand
TCTTCCCTGATATATTCATCAGTTTTTATTTCTAAATAAACCCAACTAGATTCGTCCTTTTTCTTTTCACATTTTGCAAGAGCCTCTGCGTAATTCTCACATTTCCACACCTCTATAGGCTTATATACAGGTAAAGTAATTCTTTCAATTACAGCATCCTTACCTGCTACTACATCAACTAGCTCCACACTTTTAGTAAAATTAATCTCAGTCTTGTTATAGTGGATAGGCGAACCAGAATATCTCGCCTTGCCACCAGTTCCAGGAACTATCTGAGGCTTATGAACATGCCCTAGTGCAATGTATTGAGCCTTCTTTGGGAAGATACTGCTATTGATAAGATAGCTTCCTCCTAGCTGAATACTTCGCTCCGAGCCACTTTCCTCGCTTCCCATAACAAAAATATGAGACACAAGCAGATTTATAGTATCATCTCTATAATTCTTTTCAAGTTCAGTGAATAACTGTATCATCCTAGCTTCATAGCTCTCTAGCTTTTCTTCATCCTCATCTGTTCCTAGATAAAGAACTTCATTGAGTCTTTTCTCGCTAGGAAAAGCAATAGCAGCTATTACAGCTTTCTCTTCTCCTATCATAACTTCAACTATTCCAGGCTCTGACTTTATCACTTCATGTCTACCATAAGTGCCTATAGGTACTGTTGACTTTGGAGTTCCTAGCATAATAATTCCATGTGGCTGAGCTAGTGGCCATGCCGCTACTAATCTATCTGGGCTATCGTGATTGCCAGCTATAACGAGTATCAATCTTTCCCCATCTTTAGATAATCTCTTAAGAGTATTATAAAAAAGAATCTCTGCTTTTGCTGATGGAGTAAAACTATCATAAACGTCTCCAGCTATAATAACTAAATCAGCTCTATTATCCTCTACAATTCTAATAAAATCCTCTAAAAATTCAGCTTGCTCTTCCAATCTGCTCATGCCCTCTAGATTTTTCCCTAGATGCCAATCTGCTGTGTGAATTATCCTCATGATTACCTCCTGCTATAGTCGTTTACTTAATTCTTCCAAGCCTTTTTGTGTTATATATGTTCCTGCTCTGCCTTTTCCCGAATCTACAAAGCCTTGATTTTTTAAATTGGTAAGTATTTTTTTAAGTTCAGCTTCTTTTAATCCTTATATTTAATTATATCATTACTAGAAATTGCTTTAGTATAATTTAAAATATTTATTGCTTCTCTTATACTTCAAAATATTAACTACTAAAAAACAAGCTATAATCTCTTCTGTTCGATATGAGATTATAGCTTGTTTTTTCATACAATCTTAATATATTATCTCTATTCAAAAAATTTACTCAAAGCAATTGCTTCGCATTTGATACTACATTTCACTAATATCATTAATAACTGACTGAACTTGCTGAATCAGCTCTTCTTTATTTGGAATGTAGTAAACATATTTTGATGCAAAAATCTGGTTCTCAAGACCACCAAGTGCATACTCTGCAACAATCTCTGAAGTATCAGCACAAAGAATTATACCTATAGGCTTATCATCGCCCTAGTTCAAGAAGAAATTTCTCAATTTTAATTATCAATGCTTTTTCCAAATCTTTTTCAAGCATAGGTTTATTTTCTGGAATACCTAAAAACTCAAATACATAAGGGTCTTTCAATATATCATTGGGTTTCGAATATTGAACTCCTTGATTTGCTAGCTCAAGGACTTTTTTCTTATTGCTGCTCCCATCGGAAAGTATTAGTCTCTCAAACAATGATGTCTCAATCTGTCTTTTTAATTCCCGTACAGACCAATTTGAATTAATTGATTCCTGTTGATAGAAGCCTCTTGCATTTTTATCTGATATATTTAAAAGCTCACAATAATGAGACCAACTCAATTTAACAGACAGTGTCTGTTGATTTTCGTATGATTCAATAATTGTATACATTTCATCGGAAATCGTTTAAAATTTAGCCTTATAAGTACACTATAACATTACAACTTAACTTCAGAAAGCTCTTGTAAATATTTTTCATCTGTATACTCAGTTTTTAGCTTTTCAAGTAGCTCCCTTGCACTATCTAGCTCTTTTTTAGCCTTTAGATAATACACCTGATTTAATTTTATATGCTTGCCTAGTAGTGAGTGGTTCTGATATAAATCAAACTCTTTTTTATTATCTTCTACTATCTTTATAGCTTCCTTTGTCTCAGCTAATTTAAAATGATAGTATGCAAGATTGCTAAAATACACAACTCTGTTTATTCCTCTTAGTCCTTTTTCTGGAATATTCTTTAGTGCTTCCTTTGATTTTCTATATCTTTTCTTCACTGCATGCCCAGCAGAAATATTGATATAAATAAGTGACTTGTTATATAGATTCTTAGTAGTTTCAAGTAGCTTTGTATTTTCCTCTATATACTTGTCAGGATTATTTTCTGTTATGAGTATAGTCTGCAAAGAGTTGAGCTTCTTTTGGAATGATTTCTGGGAGAGCCAGTTTATAAATAGTATTAAAAATATTGCTAAGATGATTATTTGTATGATGTAGTTCAAGGTAGTTCCTCCAGTCTGTTTATAGAATTCAAGAAATAAAAAAATATTTTCTCAGTTACTTCTTAAATACAAATAAGTATTCATGAGCTAGAAGCAAAAAATTATACTTTATACTATTAGTTTTCCAATATCCAGTAGCTTTGCAATTATGTTGCTCTTTAATAATTATTTCTTTTAATTTGAACCCATTTTGTTCAAAAATCTTCATTACATTAAAACTAAGTGGTATAACATTACCTTTTTGCCTTGTGTCTCCCATTAATATTGCACAATATTTATCTTTTTTTAATACTCTATAAGCTTCTGATGCAACTTTTTGCATTTCAAAATAAAACTCATCTACTTTCAAAAGCGATAAATCTCCAATTATGTCATCACTATACTGAATGATGTTTGCATATGGTGGATGCGTACATATAAAATCAATTTTATCGTTTGGAATAAAGTCTAGATTTCTTGCATCTGCATTTTTTAAATATACTTTACTATCAGTTTTGTAATCAAAATTACATTTATTTCTGCATTTTATTAATGACTCTTTATTTATATCTACGCCTATAATATTTCTATTTAAAAGTTTTGCTTCTATTAATGTTGTTCCTCCGCCAGCAAATTGATCTAATATTAAATCATTTTCTTTTGAATATCTTAAAATTAGATTTCTAGGAATATATGGTGACCAATTACCTCTATATTTCGAATCATGAGTAGCCCAGTTCCCTCTTTCTGGAAAACTCCATACAGAATTTAACTCTAGTTCAAAGTTATCTGGCTCCCATTTCAAAATATTCTTGGTCATTACATATCACTCCTATACAAATATTTTCTTAACTATACCATTTTCTAAATCAGATATATTATAAATATGTTCCATAGAATCAAATGTCTCCTCTAAATTGTTTTTTGCATTCTTCCAACCAATTCCATCTGTAAACCATACAAATGAAAAACCATTTATATTTTTAGATTCTTGTGCTATCATTTTGTAGCTTCTAGCAGTTTCATTTAATTTTGAACCACTACTTGCATAAAAATTAGTTTCTATAGCATATACTTTATCATTTGTTTTAACTACAAAATCAAATCTCTTAGCTGACTTGCCTTGGTTTGATAATGATGATAAATCAATATTCCAATTTCTTTCAATATCAACTAAATACATTTCTTTAAAATAGGTTTTATCTTTAACGAAACCTTCTTCAATAATATATTTTTCTACTAGATTCTCCATCAAATGTCCACCCCTATTTTTTCTGCCATTTGAATCTAGTCCGGTCTCTATCCCAAGAGCAAAATCGAATAAATTATTTACTACATGTTTTGATATCATATCAAACAATCCTGTTTTTTTCATAAATACCTTATACTGCTCAACACTATGATTCATTTTCTTAAAATCATAATCAAATCCACCGTCTTCATCTTGGGCATAAATTTGACTACCTCTAACAGCTAATAGTAATGGTATGCAAGATAGAGTTTCAGGATATCTAGTAACTAATTCTTCAAAATCTTTTTCTACATTATCTGAACCTATTAATGAGTTCAGAATATTTAATTCTATTTTTATTGATTCTGCATTTTTAATAACTTTATCAAAATTTATATAATATTCATAACTTGAAATACTAGATCTAAAATTTGAAATCCAATCATTAAAGCTTCTTATTTCCATTTTATAATTTCTCCATTCGTTTTTTAGTTATTTCTAAGTATTCCTTATTGATATCAATTCCTATAAACTTCCTTTTTTGGCTTATTGCTTCTACTCCTGTTGTCCCTGACCCACAAAAAGGATCTAAAATTACCATATCTTCATTTGTAGATGCAATAATTATTTTTTCAAGAATATATCTAGGTTTTTGAGTAGGATGCTTACCTTCTTTTTTTTCAGAAGGTTTGGTTAAACTACCACTCCATACATCTTTCATTTGCTTTCCTTCATTTAATTCTTTCATTATCTTATAGTTATATAGATATTTAGTATCTTTTTCATTCTTACATGCCCATAATATAGTTTCTGTTGAATGAGTAAAACACTTACATGCTAGGTTTGGTGGTGGATTAGTCTTTTGCCAAGTTATATTATTTATAATTTTATATCCTTCCTGTTCAAGTGCCATCCCAATAGAATAAATATTATGAAAAGTACCTGAAATCCATATACTTCCATTAGGTTTTAAAATTCTTCTACATAACTTTATCCACTTTCTATTAAATTCATGTTTGTTTTCTATACTACTATTTTTATTTGACTCCAGTTTATCCCAAGATCCTTTATTAACAGATACCATTTTACCGCCTTTACAAGTTATTCCATCATTACTCAAAAAATAAGGTGGATCTGCGAATATCATATCTACACTCTCATCATTTATTTTTTCTAGAACTTTAAAAGAATCTCCTAGAATAAGTTTATAATTCATTGAATCATAATAAGTTTCAATTTTATCTTTAAACAAGCTTTTCATTACTTGTCTCCTGTCATTCAGAAAAATTTTTTTATATCAATATCAAGTACATCTGCTATATCAAACAACACATCTAATGAAAAAGTTTTATTACACTTTTCTGCCTCAATTTTGGTTAAATAACTAAGACTAATTCCAACCTTTTCTGATAATTCCTTTTGAGTCATGTTTTTAATTTTTCTATATTTTTTTATATTTTGACTTATAACTTTATATCTTTCAGCATTTTTGTCCATACTTAACCCCCTGTTAAGATCATTTTATATTATATAACTCAAATTATTATTTCACTTATAGTGAAACTTGTGATATAATTATTTTATAATCTAAAATAACCCTTATAATTAATTTACGATATAAAACATAGGAGAAATAAAATGAAAAGTAATGATGCATTGCCTTTTCTAAAATGGGCTGGTGGAAAAAGACAATTATTAAATCAATTTGAAGAACTATATCCTCAAAAACTTAAAGATGGCTTTATCACTACATATATTGAACCTTTCGTGGGTGGAGGAGCTGTTTTTTTTGATTTACAAAAAAAATATAAATTCCAAAAAGTGCTTTTAAATGATATAAACGAAGATCTTATTTTGGCATATAAAGTAATTCAAAGCAACTGTAGTGAATTATTAATTTCTTTAAAGAGATTAGAGGAAAGGTTTATAAATTTACAATCTATAGAGCTTCAAAGTATTATGTTTTATGAAATTAGAAATATATTTAATAAAGAAAAAAAATCTATGGATTATTCAGTATTAGATAGTGCTTGGATTTCTCATGCTTCAAACTTAATATTTCTAAACAAAACATGTTTTAATGGACTCTATAGATTAAATAAATCTGGAGAGTTCAATGTCCCTTTTGGAAAATATAAAAATCCTACTATTTGCAATTCAGAAAATTTGTTAAATGTTTCAGCTGCCTTACAAAATGTAATCTTAACTCATGGTGAATATAAGGATATCGAAAAATATATAGACATAAATGAAGATACTTTTGTATATATAGACCCTCCATATAGACCTCTTACAAATTCTTCTAGCTTTACGAGTTATTCTAAATCTGGATTTAATGATGAAAACCAAGTTGAATTATCTGTATGGTTCAAAAAACTTGTTAAAAAAAATCAAGCTAATGTAATGCTTAGTAACTCTGACCCTGATGATGATTTTTTCTATAATCTATATGAAAATAATGAAGATAAAATAAAAATAAAAAAGGTATCTGCTTCTAGAGCTATCAACTCAAATGCATCTAAGAGAGGAAAAATATCTGAAATAGTAGTTATACATGAATAGGAGAAATAAGCTACTTAAAAAGCTTTTTAAGTAGCTTAAAAATATCAAATGAAGTTTTGTTATATACTTTATTGTATAGATATTTTTCTGGATTTCTAACCCATCCATAGCCTTTTGGCATTTTAAGTCCAGCTCTATGAACTATTTGTCTTTTAATGCTAGTTCTAGCTGAAATTCTTTTCTTTAGGCTTGGTGTTCTCATTCCAAATTTCATCTATTCCCACTCCTTTTGCTCATTATTTCCTCGAGTACTCATCTTCCCCTTCAGCCGCTCTCTCCATCAGTACAAAATCCATCTGATTAATACACATTTTTTCTGCCTGTCTCATTACTGTTTCTAGGGCTTTTTTTGCATGCTCTGGTGGATAGTCGTAGTATTTTAGGAGGCGTTTGATGATTTTTCTCATTCCTGCTTGAGCGCTTTTTCTTACGCTCCAGTCTATTGATATATTTCTTTGGATGGCTCTAGTAAGTTCTTTTGCTATTTTCTTTAGTGTTTCATCTTCCATGAATTCTTTTACTATATCATCTGCTGTGAGTGCATCATAAAATGCTATTTCATCATCAGAAAGGCCTGAGTTTTTTTGCTGGTCTTTCATATGCTTTAACTCATGTGCTAGTCTTATGAGTTCTTCTATTACTTCTGCGTTTGTTATTGCTTGGTTACGATATTTGTTTAGAGATTTTTTTAGTTTTTCTGAGAACATTTCAGATTTTACTAGGTTTGTTCTTTCTACTGCTTTTATGTTGCCTTCTAGGAGTTTTTTGAGCATTTCTACTGCTAGATTTTTATGTTTCATTTCTCTTACTTCTTCTAGGAATTCATCTGATAGTATAGATACTTCTGGTCTTTTGATTCCCATAGCGTCAAAAACATCTATTACTTCCTCTGAGATTATAGACCTCTCTAGCATTTGGTTAATTCTAGCATCTATTTCTCTCTTGCTAAGTTTTGGTCCATCTTTTTCTCCTAGTTTTACTAGGCTTGCTTTTACTGCTTTGAAATAACTTACTTCTAGAGCTTTTGATTTCCCTATTTCTGTAGCTGCACACAGGGAGTGAGCTTTTGATAGTTCTACTGCTATTTTTTTGAACTCTTTTTGATCTTCTTCATCTAGTCCTAGTACAAAATCCATTCCGCCTGTGATTGCTCTTATCCTTTGAACCTGTGAGGTTCCCATATATCCTGAGTAGTCAAATTTATGAAACATATCTTGAAGGATTTCTAGTTTTTCTAGCATTACATTTATTGCTACATCTGTGTTGATTCCTGTAGTTCCCTTATCGCTATCTGTGTATTGTTTTAGGGCAGACTTTAGGCTTTCTAGTATTCCTATATAGTCAACTACTACTCCACCAGATTTTTCTTTGAATACTCTATTTACTCTAGCTATAGCCTGCATCAAGTTATGTCCATGCATAGGCTTGTCAATGTACATAGTATGCATAGACGGAACATCAAATCCAGTCAGCCACATATCTCTAACTATCACTATTTTCAGTTCATCATTATTATCCTTCATGCGTTTTGCTAGGGTATCTCTTCTTTGCTTTCCTCCGATATGACTTTGCAATCTCTCGTTGTCAGCAGCACTTCCAGTCATTACGACTTTTATCTTACCCTTATTATCATCATCGCTATGCCAAGAAGGTCTAAGAGCTACTATCTGCTCATATAGGTCCACGCATATCTTACGGCTCATACACACTACCATGGCTTTACCATCTATAGCTTTTGATTTTTCTTCGTAGTGGTTTACTATATCCTCTGCAAGTTTTTTAATTCTATTTGGTGAGCCTACTATGGCTTCTAATCTAGTCCATTTACCCTTGTTTTTCTCTTTTTCTATATCTTCTTGTCCTTCTGTCAGATCGTCAAATTCCTCATCTATTGCTTTTAATTCCTCTTCATCAGCTTCTAACTTTATGATTCTGTTTTCGTAGTAGATTTTTACAGTTGCTTCATCTTCTACTGCTCTAGTCATATCATAGGTATCTATAGTATGTCCGAATACTGCTGTAGTTGACCTATCCTCTAAATCAATAGGTGTACCTGTAAACCCTATAAATGAAGCATTTGGCAAGGCATCACGCAGGTATTTTGCATAGCCGTACTTGATTTCTCCTGTTTTTGTATCTGCCTGAGCTTCTAGTCCGTACTGGCTTCTATGGGCTTCATCTGCAATTATGATTACATTTTTTCGGTTTGTCAGTACTTGCATCTCGCCATCTTCGGGTTTAAATTTCTGTATGGTAGTAAATATAATTCCGCCTGATTCTCTTTCGTTCAATAAATCAAACAAGCCATTTACTTCCACTGAATTGTTGCCATTCATTGTAGCTTTTTGACTATCTGTCAATTTCCTTATATTTGCTTGTTTTGGAGTTTGTCTTAATATATCTTGGGATTTTGAAAATGTGCTAAATAACTGATCATCCAAATCATTTCTATCAGTGATTACAACTATTGTAGGGTTGTTTAGCTCTCTTACTAATCCTGCTGTGTAAAAAACCATTGAAAAGCTCTTGCCAGATCCTTGGGTATGCCAAATAACACCAATTTTTCTATCTCCGTCTTCCTTGGTGGCTTCTTTGGTTTTTTCTACTGCTTTTTTTACTGCAAAATACTGATGATAAGCTGCCATTATCTTGATTATGGTCTTTTTATCTCCTAGTTTTTTGCCATTTTCATCTTTTTCATCTACGCTTGATTCTTGGAATAAAATAAAGTTTTTTATTATATCTAGAAGTCTGTGTTTTTGGAGCATCCCCCCAAACATAACTTCATACTGAGGATTTGAAAGTGGCTCTACTACCTTGCCATCTATACTTCTCCAGTTCATGTAACGCTCTTCGTTTGATGTGATAGTCCCAGCCTTTGCATTTATTCCATCTGAAAGTATACAAAATGCATTGTAATTGAAAAGACTAGGAATGTCTTTTTTGTAGGTCTGTATTTGATTGTAGGCACTCTCTATTCCTACATTTTCATCACTTGCTGATTTTAGCTCTATGATAACTAGAGGAATCCCGTTTACAAATATAAGCAGGTCAGGTCTTCTCTCTTCGTTTTCAATTATAGTAAATTGATTTACTACTAGAAATTCATTGTTTTTTATTCCTTCTTTGCTAAAATCTACTATCTGAACATTCTTCGTCCTTATATTTCCATCCTCTGCAAATGAAACGTCTATCCCCTCTGTCAGTAATCTATGAAAGCTTCTATTATTTTCCTCTAGCATAGGGCTGTTAAATGTTATGATTCTTCTATATGCTTCTTCTAGTGCCTCAGCAGGTATGCCTTTATTGATTCTAAATAGAGCATCTTTGACTCTGTTTCCTAGTATTACCTCTCTATAATCTAGACGCTCTTCATAATCCCCACCAAGCGATATATCTGGACCAAACACATAATCATATCCCAAGCTTTGTAATATCTCTATAGCTGCTTCTTCTAGCAAATCCTCAGTAAAATTCTCTAAAAAACTCAATACTGATATCCCCCTTTCAACCTCAGATTAGTTTTCCTCTATTGGTACTCGTATCTCTCCTGACATAAGCTTTGGAAGGACAGAGTCACGAAGTTCTTTTAAAATCTTACTTTCATTACTTCTTTTAATAATTGACTCACTCGTTTCATATACAATGTCATTAAATAGTTTAGTAATAATATCATCTTTAGGAAGTGCAATTTTTAATCTATATACATACTCCTTATCTGTATGTGGAATAGCAGATCCAGTAGTATGGCTTTTTATATCTTCTTCATAATACTTCATTAAAATATATAAAAATTGATTAGAAATTTTCTTATTATACAAATCTAACTTTGCTAATGTAGATGCTACAATCCCACTTTGTCCAAAAAAAGTAACTCCTGAACTTGCTCCATCCATAACCATTAGAACATTTTGACTAGTAACTTCTATAACTTTTTCATTTGTACAGTAAAGAAACGAATTATTATTCAATACATCTATTGTTAAGTATTTATATGAACCCTCAAATTTATTTTCCTCAATGATTTTAGGTTTTTTACCTTTTACAAATTTAAAAAATTCTCTAAACTCAAAAATTTCCCATCCCTTAGGAATCATTCCTAGCTCACTTTCGACCATTTCTCCGCCACTGGATTTGTATGGTTCTCCAGCCCCGTTAGGGAATTCAAAATCTACAAACCACTGCTTAAATATTGTTTGTGCGATGTTTTCTAATGTTTTGTTGATTTGGTTGTTTACCTCGATTTTTTCGTCGAGGGTTGATATTATTTTTCCAATTAATATCTGTTCATTTTTTGATGGATATGGAACCATAATATCTCTTAACGCTTTAATTCCTATACTAGGTCTAGTAGAACCAGTCATAAATTTCTTCACTTGATTAAAAAATATTTTTGATCTCAATAAGGCATATAAATAATCATTATCAACTTTATCGTTCCCATTAATAACTGCTAACGTAGGTGACAATGCATATTTATATTTAGAACGTTCTTTGAGTTTAACAACTTTACCTACTGTTCCGACTCGCCCATATCCAATTGAATTTTTATCTATAAAATAATTTTCTATATGATTCAATATAATATTTTCAGATACTTTTCTTGCTTTCTCTATATTAATTTCTCCATACTCATTTATATCTCCAATTCCTGCAAAAGGAAATCCATTTTCGACTTCATTAGGAGCACGATGACTTGGATGAGGATCTAAAACATCAGCAATATCTTCTAGCCTTACTAAATCCCATTTTTCAGGTATTTTCCCTAATTCTGTTTCTTTAAAACTCATACCCTATACCTCCAAGATTTTTTCTTATCTCATCTTCAAGGTGGCGTGATTTTGCGAATAGTTCTGCTAGTTCTGCTGTCATGTTTTCCATTTTTTCTTCAAAAGGTATGCCATCTTGCTCTACATCTTCTATTCCTACATATCTTCCTGGAGTGAGTACGTATTCGTGTTCTCTTATTTCTTCTATTTTGGCTGATTTGCAGAATCCTTTTATATCTTCATAGCTTCCTTCTTTGTTTCTCCACTGGTGGTAGACATTTGCTATTTTTGATACATCGTTGTTTTCGCCTTCGCTAGATAGCTCTCTATGTCTACGGTCTATCATTTGTCCTAGGTTTCTAGCATCTATAAATAGGACTTCGTGTTTTCTATTTCTATAGTTTGGATTGTTTTCTTTGTTTCTATTTAGTATCCACAGTGATACTGGGATTCCTGTAGAGTAAAACAGTCTATCTGGTAGTGCCACTATAGCGTCTACTAGGTCTGCTTCTAGTAGGTTTTTTCTGATTTCGCCTTCGTTTGATGTATTTGAGCTGAGGGAACCATTTGCTAGTACTATCCCAGCAGAGCCATTTGGTCCTAGGTGATATACCATATGCTGTAGCCATGCGTAGTTTGCATTGCCTGCTGGTGGTATTCCATATCTCCATCTCACATCGTCAGTAAGCTGTGAGCCTCCCCAGTCACTTATGTTAAATGGTGGGTTTGCAAGGATATAGTCTGCTTTGAGGGTTTTGTGCATATCGTTGTGGAAGGTGTCTGCGTGATGATCGCCTAGATTTGCATCTAGTCCTCTGATTGCTAGGTTCATCTTGCATAGTTTCCATGTGGTTGAGTTCATTTCTTGTCCGTAGATGGATAGGTTTTCTACTTTTCCTTGATGCTCTTCTACGAATTTTTCGCTTTGAACAAACATTCCCCCCGATCCACAGCAAGGATCATAGATTCTGCCTTTGTATGGCTCTATCATTTCTACTAGGGTTTTTACTATGCTAGTAGGTGTGTAGAATTCTCCCCCACCTTTGCCCTCTACTGATGCAAACTGTCCTAGAAAGTATTCATATACTCTTCCTAGTAGGTCTTTTTCATCGTTATTGTGTAGTTTTATAGTTGATATGAGGTCTATGAGCTCTCCTAGTCTTCTTTTATCTATTTCTGGTCTTGCGTATCTTTTATCTAGTACACCTTTTAGGGTAGGATTTTCTTTTTCTATAAGTATCATGGCATCGTCTATATGCTGTCCTATTTTGATGTCTTTTGCATTGTCCATGATAAAGCCCCATCTTGCTTCTTTTGGAACCCAGAAGATATTTTCTGATTCATATTCATCTCTATCTTCTTCGAATCCCTCTCCTTCAGCTATTAGTGCTTCATATTTTGTTTCGAATTTGTCTGATATGTATTTTAGAAATATTAGTCCTAGTACTACGTGCTTGTATTCGCTAGCATCCATACTTCCTCTTAGCTTGTCGGCTGCTTTCCAGAGTGTCTCTTCGAATCCTATGTTTCCTGTAGTTGCCATTGTCTTTCCTCCTTGGTTTATGTTTATTTATTATGTATGTTATATCTATGAAAGGTTTAATCGTAAAGGAGTCGAATTCGATCCCTTTAAAATCTGTATCAATAATTAATAGTTGTAGTCATCAAATATCTCAAATATTTCTGCTTCATATTCCTCTTGTGCTTCATCTGTTGTTATGTTTTCTGGCAGAACCTCTAAATAGTGTGCTAGAGCCTGTATTGTCTTATGTAGTATTGATTCATGCTGTGATTTTTCCATAAGATGAACTATGAGCTTGTATGTGTCCATGTAGGGATTATTAGGAACTATGTCCATTGCTTCTTTTAGTTTGACTAGGAGTTTTTCTTTTTCTATGTCACTTTCTATTATGTTGATTTCTTCTTTGTCATATATAGGGATATCTATTAGGTCGCTTCCCTCATCTATTTGAAATCTTTTTTCATGTTTTGTTATCACTGGCTGTAGATCTTTTTTTAGCTTTTCTTTTTGAATTTCTAGTTTTTCAAGTTCTGTTAGTTCTCTTGATAAGAGGTCTTTATTTACTTGAAATAGCTCTTCTAGTACTGGAAGGTATTTTTTAGGGATATTTTGCTTTTGCTTGATCCACATATTTATGTTTTGTTTTTTTATTCCTAGTTTTTCTGCTAGTTCTACGTGCTGCATATTGTATAGCACCAGAACAAATTCTAACCCTATCAAGCATTCACCTCCAGTTTTATTGACTTTGACAATTTTATTGTATCTTATTTTATTGACTGAGTCAATATTTAATTATGGATATATTGTCTAGTGAATAATTAGTTGTATATTTAAGATATATAATTGCATAAAAAAAGTCTTATTCTATGATTATTATCTCATATATAAGACTTTGGTTGTAGGTGTATTATTTGAGTTTTCACTATTTATCAAATAAATTCACTGCTTATTATTTATTGCCATTTCTGAAATAGCATCAGTAAGGACTTTAGAAAAATTTATGTCTAGTCTTCGTCCCAAATCGTTAGCCCATTTAGGTATGCTTAAAGTTTTCTTAACAAGGGTCATATCTCTAATATATTTTTCTACATCTACAGTAATCATGTTTACAAATCCATTTTCTACTTTAATGGCTTCTATTGGAGTTGGGTTTGGAATGTCTTCACCGCTTTCTATTAAATCAGCTAAAGTCATACCCAAAACCTCCTCAGCCAATAATATCCCTTGCGATATATTGTTTTCATGAATCTCTGTATAAGCTCCTTGGACATCTACACTTTCAATAAAATATCCTCCGTTATCTTCCTTATGAAAGATAAAAGGATAAGCAACCTGTAATGTTGATTTATACATTATTTACACCTCCAAAATCCACAAGATACAAGGCTATTTTAGCCCTGCATCTCGTAAAATTTTCTGCTCTAACCCTTTTCCTAAAGTTTGGTTTGCATGAACTGGGTCAGTGATTCTAACCCCATCTTTATATAACTGATGATGTGAACCCTCTTGTTTGCGTTCTTCCCAACCATTCTTTTTTAATAGTTGGAGCATCTGTTTTCCTGTAAGTGGCATGTGCACTGTACCTCCTTACATTTATAATTATAATACGTATTTATACGTATCTCAAGAAAGCTTTTTAATACTCTACACTGACGAAAAATTAGTTTCAATGATCTGATATTTGAATTTGAAAAATATAATTTTTAACAATCAAAAAAGTCTTATTATATGATTGCTATCTCATATATAAGACTTTGGCTGTAGGTGTATATAAATTATTCTGCTCGAATACAGGATTCTTTTGGTAAATAGAACAGGAATTAAAGCAATTTCTCCTCTTTTATACATTATTCCATACCTCATTATCAATCTTATTATTCCAAAAATCTGTACTACTCTTACTTGCATATAATAAATCTTTCATATTATTTTTTTCTTTCTCTATTTTTAAATATTCAACGAAATCAATTATCTCTTGAATTTCCTTAATTTCTACTTCATCTATCAATTTATGCAAATCTCTTTTAGAAGTAATCATGCATACCACTCCTTCTTGAAAAAACCTTAGAAATATATTATTAATTATCTATTATAGTCCTTGTATTTATAAAATCTAACCAAATAGCAACATTTCAAGAGATTTATTCAACTTTTTACAAATTTACTTATATTGTTTTATATTTAAGTATATTTGTAAAAAATTAGTTTAATATCTCATATTATTCCCATATACACTAATATAAACAAGAACAATGCTGATAATATAAAGTTCGACACTGCCCATATCAACCCTCTAAAGAATTGCTGTTTATATGTATAAGCAGTTTTTTGAACAAACATAGCAGAAATAAAAGCAATTATTAGAATTATGCATCCATACCAAGGAACTCTACAAATCGCAAATGCTGC
This sequence comes from uncultured Peptostreptococcaceae bacterium, assembly GCA_964521745.1. Lineage (GTDB taxonomy): Bacteria > Bacillota > Clostridia > Peptostreptococcales > Filifactoraceae > Acetoanaerobium. The sequence continues at coordinate 16 of CAZFTH010000023.1, read as the reverse complement.
CAATAAATTAATAGCT
>CAZFTH010000022.1:0-15020 GCA_964521745.1 uncultured Peptostreptococcaceae bacterium | reverse complement strand
AAAGAATTAATGATAAATGTAGTTACAGAGATATTCCAGTAAGTGAGGAATTAAATAGACTACAAATAGGAAAAGCAATCGGAAAAGATGAAAGAGTAGTGATTGGGATAACGGATGAAGGATTTTCACAAAGTATGTTAAAATTACTAGGAGGTGGAGCCTATGCAAAAAACTAGAGTATATAAACTTGCACAGGAACTAAACATGACCAGTAAAGAACTAATCGAAAAACTGGAAGAATTAGATATAAAAGTTTCAAATCATATGAGTTCTCTTTCTATGGAAGAAGCAGAAGTCATCATAGAACTTTTGGGAGACAAAAGAGAAGAGAAAGAGGAAAATATGACAAAAACTGAAATTGAAGAAATAGTTGAAGTAGACTCAGAACAAGATATACAAGATACCGATGATATAAAATCAGATAGTAATGCTATAATTATAGCAGATACAATTGTAGTTGGTGAATTAGCAAAAAAATTGGATATTGCTGCATCAGAAGTAATAATGAAACTTATTAAGCTAGGTATAATGGCGAATATAAATCAGGAAATTAAGTTTGAAACTGCTGAGAAGATAGCTTTAGACTACGATGTTTTGCTTGAAAGAGAAGAAAAAGAAGAAGAAGAAGCTGATATAGTAATAGAAGAAGATGAAGCTGAAGATTTAAAACCAAGACCTCCTATAGTTACTGTAATGGGACATGTTGACCATGGTAAAACTTCTCTTCTTGATTCTATTAGAGATACTAGAGTTACAGATAGAGAAGCTGGAGGAATAACTCAGCATATTGGAGCATCTGAAGTAACTGTAAATGGTAAAAAAGTTGTATTTTTGGATACTCCAGGTCATGAAGCTTTTACAGAGATGAGATCAAGAGGAGCTAAAGTTACGGATATTGCTATATTAGTAGTAGCAGCCGATGATGGAATTATGCCTCAAACTGTTGAAGCAATAAATCACTCTAAAGCAGCTGGAGTACCTATTATTATTGCTATTAATAAAATAGATAAGCCAGCAGCAAACATTGAAAGAGTAAGACAAGAATTATCAGAAAAAGGTTTGTTAGTTGAAGAGTGGGGCGGAGATATTATCGATGTACCTGTTTCTGCAAAAACTGGGGATAATATAGATACGCTTTTAGAAATGGTTTTACTAGTGGCAGAGATAGAAGAACTAAAAGCAAATCCAGATCGTAATGCTGTGGGTACAGTTATTGAGTCTAATCTCGATAAAGGAAGAGGACCAGTTGCTACGGTTATAGTAACAAATGGAACGCTTAAAGTAGGAGATCCTATAGTTGCCGGTTCATCTTATGGAAAAGTTCGTGCTATGATAAATGACAAGGGAAAAAGAATTAAAAAAGCACCTCCATCAACACCAGTTGAAATACTAGGTCTTAATGAAGTGCCTAATGCTGGAGATCAATTTGTTGTTCTAGCAAGTGATAAAGCAGCTAGAACTATAGCGGAAAAAAGAAAAGAAAAAATTAGAGATGAGCAAATGAAAGCCAGTTCTAAAATTTCTTTAGAAGATTTATTTGAAAAAATGCAACATGGAGAGCTTAAGGAGTTAAATATAATTGTTAAGGCAGATGTCCAAGGATCAGTTGAAGCAGTTCGTCAATCAATAGAAAAACTTTCAAATGAAGAAGTTTCTGTTAGAGTAATACATGGTGGAGTAGGAGCGATTACAGAATCTGATATTATGCTTGCCTCAGCTTCTAATGCGATAGTAATAGGATTTAATGTTAGACCATCAACAGGAGCAAATACTTTAGTAGAACGTGAAAAAGTTGACATGAGAACTTATAGAATTATATATGAAGCTATAGAAGACATTGAAAAGGCTATGAAGGGTATGCTTGACCCTGAGTATGTAGAAGAAGAACTTGGTAAAGCAGAAATAAGAATGCCATTTAAAGTACCTAATGCAGGAATGGTTGCAGGTTCATACGTAATTAATGGAAAAATTCTTAGGAATGCAAAAGCTAGACTTGTAAGAGATGGAATAGTGGTATATGACGGAACTATAGATTCTTTAAGAAGATTTAAAGACGATGTTAAAGAAGTAGCTACTGGATATGAATGCGGTATTGGTCTTACTAATTTCAATGACATAAAAGAAGGCGATATTATTGAGGCTTATATAATTAAAGAAGTAGAAAGAAAATAGCCGGATATGGTAGGTGATATAAATGAGCTATGAAAGAACTAGAAGAATCGCTGAGGAAATAAAAAAATCTATAACTGAGCTTTTAACAGAGCAAAGAATAAAAGATATAAGAATAATAAATAGTAGATCTTTAATTTCCGTAACTAATGTAGATGTAGTAAGAGACTTGAAATATGCATATATCTATATAAGTGTACTAGGAAATGATTCTGACAAAGTGCTAGATGGATTTAAAAGTGCATCAGGATTTATCAGAAAAGAAGTTGGCAAAGATATAAAATTAAGGTATACTCCTGAACTTATATTTAAAATGGATGATTCAATTGAAAGAGGAGTTAATATGTCAAAACTCATCAATGATTTGAATATAGAAAGTGGAGAATAAGTTGATGAATCAAATTATAGATGTAATAAATTCAAATGAGACATTTATAATAACTAGTCATGTGGCTCCAGATGGAGACAATGTAGGTTCTAGTTTAGCTCTTACTTGGTTTTTAAGAGCTATGGGGAAAGAGTCATATTATGTTTTAGATGATTCTTTTCCACAGAATCTAGCTTTTTTGTATGGGAGAGAGAGAATATTTGACTCTAATGAACTACCTAAAGAGATACTTAATAAGGGATATATATTAATCGCTCTTGATTGTGGAGATATAAATCGCCTAGCAATAGAAAAAAATATAATTAAAGCAGCAATGAAGCTTATAAGTATAGACCATCATCAAAGCAACAATGACTTTGGTGATTATAATTATGTAGTTACAGATGCATCTTCTACCTCAGAACTAGTATACGATATAATATCTAATATAGATGACAATCTTATAAGTCCTGAAATTGCCCAGGCTCTTTATACAGGACTTGTTACAGATACTGGAAGATTCCAGTATGAAAATGCTAATAATAAAGCTTTTCTTATGGCGGCTGATTTAATGACAAAAGGAATAGATAAGCAAAAAGTAACAAGAAGCATATATCAAAGTGACTCTTATGAATTTGTAAAACTTTCAGCAGAAGCTGTATCCACTTTGGAAAAAGAAGGTATATTTTCATATATGTTTTTAGAAAAGCAGTTGTTAGAAAAATATAATGTGAATTACGAAGATACGGAAGGTCTTGTCAATTACCCCATTAGTTTAGAAGGAGTAGAACTAGGCATTTTATTTAAAGAAAAAGAGCTAAATCAAACTAAAGTATCTTTTAGGTCAAAAGAATATATAAATGTAAATGAAATAGCTTCAAAATTTTCTGGAGGAGGGCATATGCGAGCCGCTGGTTGTACTATAAATAGTTCTCTACCTGATGCTGTAGCAAGTGTTCTTGATTATGTAAGGGAGTATATTAAACAACATGGATGGAATTATTAATATTTTAAAGCCCAGTGGGATGACATCTCATGATGTTGTTTCTTATATAAGAAGAAATTTAAAGCAAAAAAAAGTAGGTCATACAGGCACTTTAGATCCAAATGCAGCCGGGGTACTTCCTATTTGTATTGGTAAGGGGACTAAATTAAGTCAGTATATTATGCAAAAACAAAAAAAATACAGATGTGAATTAATTTTTGGAAAAAATACAGATACATTAGATTCATATGGAACGGTGACTGAAACTAAGCTTACTGATACTATAAAAATAGAGGACATAAAAGAGATTTTAGAAAAATTTCAAGGAGATATCACTCAGATACCTCCTGCATACAGTGCTATTAAAGTGAATGGGATAAGGCTTTATGAAAAAGCTAGAAAGGGCGAAAAAATAGAAGAAATACCTTCTAGGCTAGTTACTATTTATAATATAGATATAGTGAACTACGTTTTTCCTAGACTTATGATAGACGTTACTTGTTCTAGTGGAACTTATATAAGAAGTTTAGTCAGAGATATAGCTGAAAATTTAGGAACAGTAGGATATATGAGTTTATTAATTCGTACAAAATCAGGAGAATTTGATATAGAAAATTCTATTGCTTTAGAAGAATTAAATAATATAAAATTAAATGAAAATTTAATTTTATTATCTGAAATAAATCTTAATATGAGTGACGTTATCATAAAATCTTCAGCTAAAATAGCATATGTAAATGGATGTGAAGTTTCTTCTAAAGGGCTTTTATCAGATATAAATCAATATACAAACCAAAAAGTTAGAGTTTTTGATGATTCTAACTCTTTTATAGGTATAGGGTTCGTTAAAAACAAAGATTCCGAGAACTTATTAAAAAGTGATACTCTATTTATATAAATTATGGAGTGATTTAATTGAACATATATTCTAGCTTAGAAAATATAGCATTTGAGAAACCTACAGCCGTAACGATTGGGAATTTTGATGGAGTTCATTTAGGACATAAAGAACTTATAAACAAGACAATTGCTATAGGTGAGAAAAAGGATATTATTCCTGTTATGTTTACTTTTTCAAATCATCCTCTTGAATTTTTGTACGACAAACAAATAGATTATCTTACAAGTTTTGAACAAAAAATTAAGATAATAGAACAAATGGGCATGAAAAATATAGTTTCCATACCATTTAGCTACGAAATTAAGGATATGAGTACGCAAATGTTTGCAAAAGAAATTTTGATTAATAAATTAAAAGCAACTGATATAATAATGGGCTTTGACTCAAAACTCGGAAATGGAAGACAAGGCAGTGTAGACTATCTATATGAGCTAGGACAAAAAAAAGGCTTTGAAGTTCATATTGTACAGCCTGTTATGATAGAAAATATGAGAGTTTCTAGTTCTTTTATAAGAGAATTAATAAAAACTGGAGAAGTTAAAAGAGCAGAATATTTTTTAGGACGAAAATATATGCTAGAAGGTAAGGTAGTTCATGGCAAGAAATTAGGTAGAAAACTAGGTTTTCCTACTGCTAATCTTGAAATAAACCAAAATATACTTCTCCCAAAACGTGGAGTTTATTTTTGTAAAATAGAAATTGATAATAAAATATATGATTCTGCTGTAAGCATTGGTTATAATCCAACCGTACAGTCAAATAAGGCTTATCAAGAAATATTTGTAGAGGCTCATATACTAGAGTTTGAAGATGATATTTATGGAAAATCAGTTAAGATTTATTTTATGGATAGACTAAGAGATGAACTTAAGTTTAATTCTTTAGAAGATTTAGTAAGACAGCTTAATAGAGATGTTCTTAGAATAAAGAATTACATATTTACTTAGTTCACACTATATGCTACAATAATAAACGGTGAAATAACCTATGCTGGGTACTTGGGTACCGCCACTACTTGGCATCAGGCGTTTATATTATGGAGGTGTAATCATGGTAAAAGAAAGAAAGTTAGAAATTATTGAGAAATTTGCAACACACGAGGGAGATACAGGTTCTCCAGAAGTTCAAGTAGCATTACTTACAGAAAGAATAAATGAACTTAACGGTCATCTTAAGATTCACAAAAAAGATCACCATTCAAGAAGAGGACTACTTAAGATGGTAGGACAAAGAAGATCACTTCTTAGATACCTTAAAGCAAAAAATCTTGGTAGATACAACACACTTATTCAAAGTCTTGGACTAAGAAAGTAATCAAAAGAGCGGGAATATCCTGCTCTTTTTCTATAATAGCTTTGAAAAATAATTTGTGTTTTATATATATTTTAAAGAATAAGGTTAAAATAGGAGGTAAATATGAGCAAAATATACGAAACCTCTATTGGCGGAAGAGAATTGTCAGTAGAAATAGGTAAAGTTGCAGAATTAGCTAATGGGGCATGTATTCTTCGAAGTGGAGATACAGTATTGTTAGTAGTTGCATCAAATTCAGAAAAACCAAGAGAGGGCATTGACTTTTTTCCTTTAAGTGTAGACTATGAAGAAAAAATGTACTCAGCAGGTAAAATTCCTGGTGGCTTTATAAAAAGAGAAGGAAGACCTTCAGAACGCTCGATTCTAACATCAAGACTTATAGATCGTCCTATTAGACCTTTGTTTCCAAAAGGATATAGAAACGATGTACAAGTAGTAGCTACAGTATTATCAATGGACCAAAATGCTAATCCAGATACTATGGCTATGATAGGCTCATCTATTGCTCTTTCCATTTCATCTATTCCTTTTAATGGACCTACTGGATCTGTTTCAGTTGGGTTAATAGATGGAGAATTTATAATCAACCCAGATTTAGAACAAAGAGCGCAATCTCAAATGTATTTAGTAGTATCGGGAACAAAAGAAGCAATAATGATGGTAGAGGCAGGATCTAATGAAGTTTCAGAAGATACAATGCTAAAAGCGATATTATTTGCTCATGAAGAAATAAAAAAAATAGTTGCTTTCATAGAAGAAATAGTTAACGATATTGGAAAACCTAAAGATGAGGTTGTGCTGTTTGTCGCAGAAGAAGAAATTCTAAGTGCAGTATCAGAATATGGAAAGCAAAAAATGAAAGATGCAGTACTTACAAAAGATAAGCAAGAGCGTCTTGAAAATATGGAAAAAGTAAAACAGGATATTTTAGAACATTTTGTGGATATATATCCTGATAATATGAAAGATGTAAGTGAAATCATTTACAAGCTAACTAAAGAAGGCGTAAGAGAACTTATATTAAAGGATAAAATTAGACCAGATAATAGAATGCATGAAGAAATAAGACCTATTTGGAGTGAAGCAGGAGTTCTTCCTAGAACTCACGGTTCTGCGATATTTACAAGAGGACAGACTCAAGTAATGAGTATTACAACACTGGGAGCTTTAGGAGATGTTCAAATTCTTGATGGCTTAAGCGAAGAAGAAGAAAAAAGATATATGCATCATTATAATTTTCCTGCATACTCTGTAGGAGAAGCAAGGCCATCTAGAGGGCCTGGAAGAAGAGAAATCGGACATGGAGCACTAGCAGAAAGAGCCCTTGAGCCTATGCTTCCTAACAAAGAAGACTTCCCATATGCTATTAGAGTGGTATCTGAGGTTCTTTCATCAAACGGCTCTACGTCTCAGGCAAGTGTATGTGGAAGTACTTTATCACTTTTAGATGCTGGAGTTCCGCTTAAAGATATGGTTGCAGGTATTGCTATGGGTCTTATTAAAGAAGGCGAAGATGTAGCTATACTATCAGATATCCAAGGTATGGAAGATTTCCTTGGAGATATGGATTTTAAAGTTGCAGGAACAGAAAAAGGTATAACTGCAATTCAAATGGATATAAAAATAGCTGGAATAGATGAAGAAGTTTTAACTAGAGCATTAGAACAAGCTAGAGTTGGAAGAATTCACATATTAAATGAGATGAAGAAAACTTTAAGTACTCCAAGAGAAGAAATTTCAGAATATGCACCTATGATTATTACAATGAAAATTGATCCAGATAAAATTAGAGATGTAATCGGACCTGGAGGAAAAGTAATAAATAAAATCATAGAAGAAACTGGAGTTAAAATAGATATAGAAAATGACGGAAACGTATTTATTGCAGCAGTCGCTAGGGATATGGGAAAACAAGCTAGAGCTATTATAGAAAATATAGTTAAGGTTCCTGAAGTAGGACAAAAATATATGGGTAAAGTAACAAAATTAATGGCTTTTGGAGCATTTATGGAGATACTACCTGGCAAGGAAGGCTTACTTCATGTATCGCAAATTGATGTCAAAAGAGTAAATAAAGTAGAAGATGTACTTTCAGTAGGAGATGAGCTAGAAGTTCTTCTTACAGAAATTGATGCTCAAGGAAGAATGAATCTTTCAAGAAAAGCTTTATTACAAAAAGAAGAATCAGCAAAAGAAGAATAATAAGTAAATAAAAAATCAGATGGATTTTTCCAGCTGATTTTTTATTGTGAACTATATTAAATTATAACTGAAAGATTAACTATTTTTGATAATTAATATATTAAATAGTATAATATTGTAAGGTCAAAGAAAAAATAGAATATAATTTCAAAATATAGATTATAAGATTGCGAAAGTAGTGATAGGAAGTATGGCAAGAGTAAAAAAAACAAGACAAAAAACAAAAAAAAGCACCAATAAAATAAATGAAAATCTTCTTGCTCTTGGTTTCATTTTTTTTGGGATTTTTATGACACTTTCTGTTAGAACAGAATCTATGGGGATGGTTGGAAAAACTATAAAATATATATTATTAGGATTGTTTTCAAAACTATCGATACTAATAGCCTTTGTGTTGATATTTTTAGGTGTATATAAACTTATCTATCCTCAAAAATTTCAATACCAAAAAATACCAAAATTAATGACATTTATTATAACAATGCTTGTTATTCTTATATATGGTTTATTACAAATAAAATTTTTACCAAGAAAAACGCCATTTAACTTAGAAAATAGCAAGCTAATATTTAATATGGCTCAAGAAGGAGAAGGTTCAGGTTTAATAACAAGTATTATTACATATTATTTTCATGGTTTGTTAGGAAGCTCAGGAATAATATTGCTTTGTGTATCATTGATATTATTCCTTATGATTTATTATTTTAAAATAGATCCTGCGAAATTTTTTGAAATATTTAAAACTGTTCCTGGATTTTTTATAAAACTTGTTAGAAGCACAAAAAATAAAATAATGGAGTTTGTCTTAGTTGATTCTGATGAAGAGAAAGAAATAAAAAAAGCAAAAATAACTCCAAGAGAAATTATAGTAGAAAAAGAAGAAATTGAAATAATAAATAAAAATATCAATATCTCTGATGAACCTGTAATAGAACTTAGTAAGCAAGAAGAAAATATACAAGTTAATAAAAATCACAAAAAAGCAAATCATGGATCATATATTTTTCCAGGATTAGAATTACTTAATAATAGAGAGAAGAATCATAAAAAAGATTTCAATAGTAAAAGTAAAAATTCAAAAACACTAGAAAGCACTTTGCTTAATTTTGGAGTAGATGCAAAAGTAAAAAGCATATCTCAAGGACCTACTATTACTAGATATGAATTAGAACCAAGACCGGGAACTAAAGTAAGTAAAGTAACAAATCTTACTGAAGATTTGGCCTTAGCGCTTGCAGCACAGACTATTAGAATTGAAGCACCAATTCCAGGTAAATCTTTAATAGGAATAGAAATTCCAAATGACACAAGTGAAGTAGTCAATTTTAAATATATTATAGAAAGTAAGATTTTTAATACTACAGATGTTGATATAGCTTTTGGTGTTGGATTAGATATAGCAGGAAACGTAATAGTAGCAGACATAGCAAAAATGCCACATATGCTAGTGGCTGGAGCTACTGGTTCTGGAAAAAGTGTATGTATAAATACTTTGATTTGTAGTATTTTATATAAATATTCTCCAGAAGAAATAAAAATGATAATGATAGATCCCAAAATGGTTGAGTTATCTGTATATAACGATATACCACACCTTCTTATTCCAGTAGTAACTAATATGAAAAAAGCTCCTAATGCTCTTAATTGGGCAGTTGCTGAAATGAATAGAAGATATAAATTATTTGCAGAATCAAAAGTAAAAGATATAAATGGTTATAATGAAAAGTTTGATGAAATGCTTCCAAGGATAGTACTTATAATAGACGAACTTGCAGATTTGATGATGGTAAGCCCAAATGAAATTGAAGATGCTATATGTAGATTAGCTCAAATGGCTAGAGCATGTGGAATACACCTTGTTATTGCTACTCAAAGACCATCAGTTGATGTAATAACAGGTCTAATAAAAGCAAATATACCATCTAGGATTGCATTTTCTGTATCCTCGCAGACGGATTCAAGGACTATTTTAGATACTGGAGGAGCGGAAAAATTATTGGGAAGAGGAGATATGTTATATTATCCAATGGGAGCAAACAAACCCGTGAGACTTCAGGGTGCTTTTATTTCTGAAAATGAAGTTATTAAAATCACAGATTTTATAAAAGAAAAAAACAACACTAATATTGATAACTCTGAAATAATTCAAGAGATAGAAAAAATACAAGAAGAATCAGACAATCCTGTAGATGAACTGACAAATGAGATTCTATCTTTTATTAAAGAAAAAGAGCAAGTATCAACTTCATTACTTCAGAGAAAATTTAGAATAGGCTATAATAGAGCATCTAGAATAATTGATGATTTAGAAGCAAAAAATATAGTTGGCCCTAGTGATGGGGTAAAAGCAAGAAAAGTATATGTAGAAAATATTAAAGATAATTAATAGGAATTTAAGTGCAGGAAGGTGTAAATTTGAAAGAAATTAGCTTACAAAAAATGTTAGAATTTGAAAATACAGTAATAGTTGATGTTAGAACCCCTAAAGAATATTTAGAAGATCATATACCTGGAGCAATTAACATTCCAATATTTGATGATGATGAAAGGGCTATAATAGGCACCTTATATAAACAAAAAGGCAAAGAAATAGCTGTAGAAACTGGAATAGAAATAACATCTCCAAAACTTCAAGATTTTTATAATAAGTATTTAAATTTGTCAAAACAGTATAAGCAAATTGTATTGTATTGTTTTAGAGGGGGAATGAGAAGTACTTCTTTAGTTGATTTTTTAAATGAAATTGGTTTAAAAGTCTTAAAACTAGATGGTGGATATAAAGCTTACAGAAATTATGTATTAAAATATCTAGAGAATCTAAGCATAAAACATCAATTTATAGTACTTCATGGGCATACTGGAACAGGCAAGACTATGCTTTTAGAAGAACTTGAAAAAAAAGGAGTCTGCGTACTTAACTTAGAAGCTTTGGCTCAAAACAGTGGATCAGTATATGGCGAAATTTTTTATTCAGGAAAAGCACCTAGTCAAAAATGGTTTGATTCACTTGTTGTAAAAATTTTGAGAGAATCTAAGTATAAAAATATATTAATGGAAAGTGAAAGTAAAAAAATAGGCAAGGTTACGCTGTGCAAAACATTTTGGGACACTATGATTCAAGGAAAGCATATTTTAATTAATTCATCTGTTGAAAATAGGGTAAAAAGATTGGTAGAAGATTACACAAAGTATAATACTCAAGACGATGAATATCTAAAAAAATCAACGTCAAGATTAAAAGATACAATTGGAAATCAAGCTGTTGAAGATTTGATTAATAAAATTGAAGATAAAAATTATGAAAGTGTTGCAAGTTTTTTAATTCAAAATTATTACGATAAATTATATAGTTACTCTATAGGCAAATATGAATATAACATGATTTTATCATCTGATTTTCCAGATGAAGCAGTAAATGAAATACTAAAATTTTATAATGTAGCTGAAAAAGGAGATATTAATGAATAAAAGTGTTTTTATTTCAACTCTAGGGTGTTCCAAAAATTTGGTTGACTCAGAAGTAATGTTAAATATTATGATTGATAATGGTCTAAAAAAAGTAGATTCACCTAAATGTGCTGATATAGCTGTAATTAATACCTGTGGATTTATAGAATCAGCAAAAGAAGAATCTATAAATGAAATATTGGAAATTGCAAAGTATAAACAAATTGGAAAGCTAAAGCATTTAATCGTTACAGGATGCTTATCACAACGATATAGTGAGGAGCTAAAAAAAGAACTTCCAGAAGTGGATTCGTTTTTAGGAACCACTAGCTTTGAGCATATATATAATATAATTCAGGGATTGGAGCTTGGTGAAAATAACAGCTTGATTTTAGACATCAATCACGATTTAAAGTCAGATTCAAAGAGAAGCTTGTTAACAGAAAAGTACACTTCTTTCTTAAAAATTGCTGAAGGTTGTGACAATCTTTGTACTTATTGTATTATACCGAAGCTGAGGGGAAAATATAGAAGTAGGAAATTGGAAGATATAGTAAGTGAAGCTAAAGAACTTGTTTCTAGAGGGGTAAAAGAAATTATTATAATAGCTCAAGATACTACTAAGTATGGACTTGATATATACAATGAAAAAGCTCTTCCAAAATTACTTAGGGAGCTAAATGAAATAGAAGACTTAAATTGGATTAGATTTTTATATTCATATCCTGAAGATATAGATTTAGAGCTTATATTAGCGGTAAAAGAATCAGAAAAAGTATGTTCCTATTTTGATATGCCAATACAACATAGTCATGACCAAGTTTTAAAAAGAATGAACAGAAAGACTACTGCAAGGCACATTGAAGACACAATAAAACTTATTAGAACTCATATTCCAAATGCAGTGCTTAGAACTACTTTGATAACAGGTTTTCCTGGAGAAACTGATGAAGAATTTAAATTTTTATATGATTTTGTCAAAAAAATAGAATTTGATAGACTTGGAGTGTTTGCATATTCTAAAGAAGAGGGAACTCCAGCTGCTATTATGAGTGGACAAATAGCACAAGAATTAAAAGAAGAAAGAAAAAATAAAATAATGGAGTTGCAACAAAAGATATCATTAAAAAAGAATCAATCCTTAATTGCTAAAGAGTTTGAAGTTATTGTAGAAAAAGAAATTGAAACAAACCTTTATGAAGCCAGAAGTTTTAGAGATGTTCCTGAAATTGATGGTATTATCTATATAAAAACTAAAAAGTCTCATAGTGCAGGTGAATTTATAAAAATAAAAATAAGAGATGCTATGGAGTATGATTTATTAGGAGATGAAATATATGAATATAGCAAATAAACTAACGCTTTCAAGAATTATAATGGTACCATTTTTTTTGCTTGCTGTGTATTTTGAAAAAGACTCACAAGTTTTAACTATATCAGCTATAATATTTGCAGTAGCATCATTTACAGATTTTTTAGATGGATATTTAGCTAGAAAACATAATTTGATTACAGATTTTGGTAAATTTATGGACCCTCTTGCTGATAAAGTGTTAGTTCTTGCGGCGCTCGCAGTATTAGTAGAAATGAATTTGATTCCAGCATGGATGATTGTTCTCATAATAACTAGAGAATATGCTGTGAGTATACTTAGAGCTATAGCGGCTAATACTGGCCAAGTCATTGCTGCTTCAAAAGGGGGTAAAGCAAAAACTGTTTCTCAGATTTTTGCAGTTTTAATGCTTCTATTAAATATAAAATACGGAATATACGTAATGTGGCTTGCTGTAATTCTTACATTTATTTCTGGAATGGACTATTTGATGAAAAACAAAAAACTTATATCTCAAAAATAAAGCATTGGTTGACGAACATATATTTGTGATATATAATTGACATAGAACTTATGTTCTACAGAAAGGTGGAATATACATGGATGATAAAAGAGTAGAAGAAAAACGTAAAGCATTAGATGCTGCTATAGCTAAAATAGAAAAAGACTTTGGAAAAGGGTCCATAATGACTCTTGGTGAAAATGCTAAAATGAATATAGAAACTATATCTACAGGTTCTATTGGTCTTGATGTAGCAATTGGTATAGGGGGACTTCCAAAGGGAAGAGTTATAGAAATATATGGACCTGAATCTTCAGGTAAAACAACAGTAGCACTTCATGCAGTAGCAGAAGCTCAAAAGAAAGGCGGAATAGCTGCTTTTGTAGATGCTGAACATGCACTTGACCCTGTGTATGCAAAAGCATTAGGAGTAGATATAGATAAACTAATAGTATCACAACCAGATACTGGAGAACAGGCTCTTGAGATTACAGAATCACTTGTAAGAAGTGGCGCTATAGATATAATTGTAGTAGACTCTGTAGCAGCTCTTGTACCTAAGGCAGAAATTGAAGGGGAAATGGGAGATTCTCATATAGGACTTCAAGCTAGACTTATGTCTCAAGCTCTTAGAAAATTAGCTGGTTCTATAAACAAATCTAAAACCATAACTATTTTTATTAATCAGCTTAGAGAAAAAGTAGGAGTTATGTTTGGAAATCCAGAAACAACAACAGGGGGTAGAGCTTTAAAATTCTATGCTTCGGTTAGACTAGATGTGAGAAAAATAGATATTATCAAGCAAGGCGATAATATGTTAGGAAGTAGAACAAGAGTAAAAGTTGTAAAAAATAAAGTAGCTCCACCGTTTAAACAATGTGAGTTTGATATCATGTACGGGCAAGGAATATCTAAAGTTGGTGAGCTTGTTGATATAGGATCGAATCTCGATATAATTAAAAAATCTGGGGCTTGGTACAGCTATAATGATGAAAGACTGGGACAGGGTAGAGAAAATGTAAAACAATTTTTTCTTGAAAACCCAGAGCTTATGAATGAAGTTGAATCAAAAGTTAGGGAATATTTTAATATTAACAGCACTCCTATAGAAATAGCAAAAACTGATAACAAGGCTTCAAAAGATGAATAATTAATATATATAAATATATTATGATTTTAATTTAATAAATATACTACAAAAAGCTCCTAAAGGAGCTTTTTGTATGCCTTGTAAAATAGTGTATTCTTGACACAAAGCCATATAAATATTAAAATTAAAGGTGATATACACCTTAAAAAATAAAAAAAGGAGGTGGCTATAATTATAACTATAACAAACGCAATATTAATTGCACTTGTAACTGCAATCATAGCAGCATTTATAGGATATATGGCCAGAAAGAAAATTGCAGAAGGCAAGATTAACCAAGCCGAACTAGTAGCTAAAGAAATCGTTGAAAAAGCAGAAAAAGATTCTGAAACTGTAAAAAAAGAAAAATTAATTGAGGCAAAAGAAGAAGTTCACAAAATGAGAAATGAATTTGATCGTGATTATAAAGAAAGACGATCAGAACTTCAGAAATTTGAAAAAAGACTTATCCAAAAGGAAGAGCTTTTAGATAAAAAAATAGCTCAGCAAGAAGATAAGGAAACAAAACTATCAGAAAAAACAAGAATTATCACAGAAAAAGAAAATCAAATTGAAGAAATCAAAAATCAACAGCTAGAAAAATTAGAAGGAATTTCTAATTTAACTACAGAAGAAGCTAAAAATCAAATTTTAGTTAATGCTGAGAGAGA
>CAZFTH010000021.1:0-15224 GCA_964521745.1 uncultured Peptostreptococcaceae bacterium | reverse complement strand
ATATATGAAGTATATCATAAATTTATTTATCCTCGCTATAGAATATTGGAGAATGAAGGGTATTCTCAATTACAAGAAGTATCTTCAAAAGTTCTTCTCAAATTTATTTGTTGTTTAAGAGTTGTCATCATTGAAAAAAGAGTCTCAAGACCATCTTTTTCAGATTGAGTACAGGTTTCCTCTCTAAGCAATTCAAAAGCATTCTGCTCCTCATTTTCTTCAAGTAAGAAATTTATATCTAGGCCTAGATATTCTGATAATGATTCAAATTGATCAATTGTTGGAACATAATTGCCACTTTCTATGCAAGTGATTTTATGAATGTTCAATCCAGTTAAGTGGCTAATATCTTCTATACTTAACCCTTTGTTTTCTCGATAGTGTTTTGCTGCTGCAGCCAATTTTGTAGTAGATAGCATTTTCATCGTAGGAACACCTCCAAAAGCAGATCATCGAATATTGAATGAACTTTGTTTTTACTATATTATCTAGAAAACCACAATAAGTCAAACCCATCTAGAAAGCATCTAATGTCGGCACCGTTCCGATTGATAGATTGAATCTAGGTGGGTTATTTTTTGCCAACAAACGGAGCGAAAATCAAAATGGCTCCATTTGTTGGATTGATTTTGTTGTTATATACAATCTCTAAATGTATTTAGGTTAGTGAACAAGCTAGTGATCATGTAAGTGAACATGATGGTGAACAAGCTAAAAAATGTAGTTAATAGACAAAAACAGCGGATTTAATGGAAATATTGGCTTATTTGAGGTTAAAAACAACTTTTTTCTTGACATTTACAAGCGGAATAGCACAGCTATTTATCATTCGCGAATCGTGGCGTAATGGCGACCGTCGCAGAAGAAGAGATTGTTTCCTTATCCAATAGCATCACCTGGGGTGTGCAAAGTCTTGCTCAAAGAGGAACCATCAGTAGAAGGACAGATATGTATGGATACACCATTGATAAGAACAGGGAGTGGCACATTGTTGAGGAAGAGGCAGAAGCGGTTCGATTGATGTATCGATTATTCATAGAAGATAAAAATATTTTTGAGATTGTTGAACATCTAAATGAGCTGGGGATAAAGAGTCCAAAGGGCAGTGACTATTGGAGTTACAATACGATCCGAGAAATATTGAGAAATGAAAAGTATCTCGGTGATTATGAATTTCAAAAATACTACACGAAGGTTGCCGGGAGCGTAAGAAAAGCCAATAATGGCCAGGTTCCAAAGTATTATATTGAGGAACATCATCAGGCCATCATTGATCGAGAGATATTTGAAAATGCACAAAAGGTTTTCGAAGATAGGAAGAGAGATCCCGTTATGAATGAAAAGAAAGACGGGACTGCAGGTAGAGCGGTTTACTACAAGAAGTTCACATGTGCTGAATGTGGTCATATTATTTCTAGGTATGGAAGTTCTACCTATGATTCCAGAGAAGGAAGTACTTGGCGGTGTTACAATTCCTCAAAAACAACAGGTTCAACGTGTGATGTAAGCACATATTTCATTGAAAGATATATGAATTACTATTTTGTAGATACACTAAGGAAAATCAAAACAAGCGAAGACTTCAGGCAACAGATAAAAGCCCATTTGAGAGAACTGGATTTAACGGAAAAAGAACTGCGGCATAAAGAGGACCTTGAAATACAAATGGAAACATTAAATCAAGAGCTTTATAAGGTGGTGGATACGGAGATCCAAAAGAACGGTAAAAATACACAGCTGATCAACCAGATAACGGATGATATCATTCAATTGAGGGAGCAGCACTACAAGTATATCGAGCGGTTAGAACAGTTACAGGAGGATAGAGAGCGGTTGGAGAAGCTTCTGCAATACTGCGAAAAGATGAAGCCTTTCTCTTTAAAAACATTCCATAATATGAGACCGCGAATCAAGCCTGGTGATAGCGTATATTCCAAGACCAACAGCGCAAGAGATGTTTCATACATGGACTTGGAAGGAGAAGACCACTTCCCTGAAGAAGTTTTTATTGAGCATGTGTTGAGCGCAACCATTGATAAAGCCGGGGAGATCAAGTTTAAATTTGCAGAGGGTGTAGAGTTTGGTTCGGGATTAGACTATGAGAAGTACAAAGAACGGTTTGAAAAACAAAAGAAGAAAATCCAAATGGAGGAGCTTTTAATTTCTGATGAAGTTCAAAAGCTGAAAGAGTTCTGTAAAGAGGCTAAAATGCCGAAGCATATCCGATGTCATTTGGGCATTAAGAGTGATAATTCTTATAGAAAGAGAATCCATGAACCCCTTCAAAAATCAGGGAAGTTGATATTAGATCCATCAAGAGAAACTACAAAAGGTTGGTATGTGTGGAATGATAATGATTGAATACTTAATGTTAAGGATGGATTGTGCTATTGCAAGAAAAGTGAAGGCCTATTGAATGGCAAACGTCATTTCTGTTCCCCTTGTGATTATTGACATTGAATGGTAAAATATAAAAGAGAACCTATGTACATCATAGATATGTGAAAGTTGAAATAATCAATATATCAAAGCACGGTTAGAGTAGATGAATACTACTTATGAAGGCACAATTGATGTATGTGCCTTCTAGTTTTATATATTAAACACATCAAGAAAGTGGGTGAATCCGCATGGCAACAATTGAACAAGTAAAAGCTTTGATAAGAGCGCATTTTGATAGTAATGATGAGAAATTTAAGACAGTTGTTTTGCAAATTGCGGCTCACGAGGCAAAGGTTGGGCATACAGCCAGTGCCAGAGAAATCAAAGATATTATTCAAAATCCTAAATATCTTAGTAAAAGCAAAGTTGTTAAGCTAAATAATCGCTTGGATATTTTAGAGCAACGAATGATTAACGTAACGCTCTCGGATTTAATTGTGTCGTCTGAAATCGAGGATAAAATAAAGCGTGTGATCAACGAATATTATAAGAAAGACATTCTGAGAAAGAACGGTCTTATGAATCGATCAAAAGTTTTACTTGCTGGAGATCCTGGAACCGGTAAAACAATGACGGCTTCAGTAATAGCTAATGAACTATATTTACCTCTTTATATTATTCAGTTTGATAGATTGATTACTAAATATATGGGGGAAACAAGTGCAAAGCTAAGGCAAGTATTTGACCATATTAAAGAGATTCGTGGCGTGTACTTATTTGACGAATTTGATGCAATTGGATCGGATAGAAGCTTAGATAATGACGTTGGGGAAATGAGAAGAATACTGAATTCATTTCTACAGAATCTGGAAGATGATGAATCATATAGTATTATTATTGCTGCAACGAATAACCCAAATATTTTAGATAAAGCTTTATTCAGAAGATTTGATGATGTTATGGAATACAAAAATCCTGATGCAGAACAAATTACAAGATTATTTAAAATGAAGCTTCATGGGAAAGCATCCAATGATATTTTCTCGGAAGATGTATATAAAAAGGCTTTAGGGTTAAATCACGCAGATATTGTGAAGGCATGTGAAGATGCAGTTAAGTATTCAATTTTAGAAGATAGCATTATTACAAAAGATATTTTAATGAATTATATCCAAGATAGGAAAGATTACTATAAATATAAGGAGGCTTAAGAGATAAATGGAATCAAGATTAAGCAACTTATATGTTAGTCAAACAGCCAGAGCTATTGATTATACTCCTGTTTCAGGCATGGGTGGGAAAAGTAATTATCCTCCAAGATCCAGTAGACGATCTCACGCAGAACGCCTTGAAACTGATTTAAGAAGGGCGTGGGAACTAGCAGAAGAGAATCAAGAAGAAATTGGTACAGTTTCAGTTCCTTCAAGATACGGAGTTTATTTAGAAATCAAGGGTCAAGCAGGTTATGATTTAATCACTAAGAGCTTAGAAAACATCACTCAGCATGTGAGATTATGTAATGTTAAGACTGAAGATGTTGGCGAAGATCAGAAAATTACAAGCTCAACAGTATTTGTCCCTGAAAACAAAAGGGACTTTTTTGTTAAGAAATTAAATAAATACAAAGAAACCGAAAGCGGAGAAAAAGTCATTGGTACCATAGAGAGCATCAATTTGGCGCTTGTTGAGGCTCTTTGGATGAGTGAAAGAAACGAAATGCCTACCACAATTCCAAAATGGTGTGAAGTATGGCTAATGTATGATAGCAACGAAGAAATTGAAAAAGTTATCAATGAGTTCTATGCGCTTTGTGATGAGAAGAATATTCAATATAAGGATCAAAGAATAATATTCCCTGAGAGACTCGTTTTAGGAGTAAGAGCGAATAAGCAGCAATTGTCTGAACTACAATGGCTAAGTTCAAGAATTGCTGAATTTAGGATTATGGTTACCCCAACTGGTTTTTTCGATAAGCTTTCAGAAACTGATCAACGAGATTTTGTGAAAGATTTATTGGAAAGGCTAGACGTTTCATCAAGGAGTAATACTTCTGTATGTTTACTAGATACAGGAGTCAATAATGGACATGAGTTGCTCGAGCCTCTTTTATCTGATGAAAATATGCATTCAGTTGACCCTGCAAAAGGTGCTTATGATAATGCTGATCATGGGACAAGGATGGCAGGAATTGCCTCGTATCTTACACTGGAAGATAAACTAGAAAGTTCTGATCCCATAGTGCTAAATCACTTTTTAGAGTCAGTTAAACTATTTGATAACAGTGATGATAATCATCGCGAATTGTATGGCTATGTTACGGAGAGTGCTATTAGTTTAGCTGAAATACAAAATCCAGAGACAAATAGATCAATTTGTATGGCAGTTACTGCTCCAACAAACGCAATAAAGAATGATGGAAGACCATCTTCTTGGTCCGGTGCAATCGATTCTATTATTTCAGGTGCAAATGAAATTGAACAGTCTGATATAAGAAGAAATTTGATGTTTATTTCAGCGGGGAATACTTCTGTTCCTGAAATTGTAGAAGCGGGTGATGCTAAGACCGCGGTTATTAATCATATAATTGAAGATCCAGCACAAGCTTGGAATGCTATTACTGTTGGTGCATATACAAATAAATACCAAATACCTGAAGAGTTAAATGGAACATTTCAACCAGTCGCTGAGCCTGGATGCTTTTCACCTTTTACTTCTTCTTCACTTATGTGGAGTGGTAAATGGCCAGTAAAACCTGATATTGTTCTTGAAGGTGGAAATCTATCCTATGATGAGAGTTCCAATTTCTATTCTGAACTACCCGACTTACAACTTTTAACAACAAGTATGAACTTCGAAACGGGTAAACCCTTTGATACAATAAGTATGACAAGCTCAGCCACAGCACAAGCAGCATGGCTTGGTGCAAATATTCAACACCATTATCCAGAGCTTTGGCCGGAAACAGTACGAGCGTTGATTATACATTCAGCAGATTGGACGGATCCTATGAAAAAGGCATTATTTGAGAATGCGTCTCCGAATAGGGCTGATTACCGTCGATTGTTGAGAACATGCGGATATGGAGTGCCGGACTTTAGCAAAGCGATTTGGAGCGCGTCAAATCGAGTGAACTTGGTTATCGAAGATGAAATTCAACCTTTTTCCAAAAAAGAAAGTGGAAGCATTACTTCAAAAGAAATGCACATCCACAATATTCCTTGGCCAGATGATGTGTTACTGAGCTTAGGAGATGAGATTGTAAGAATGCGTGTAACACTATCATACTTTATTGAACCAGGTCCGGGTGAAATTGGATGGAAAGACAAGTATAGATATCCTTCTTGTGGGCTTCAGTTTGATGTTAATAATTCTACAGAAGATCATGAGAATTTCTTAAAGCGGATTAACAAAGCTATCAGAGATGATGAAGAAGATAAAGGTGATGTTAAAAATGATAGCAATCGCTGGGTAATTGGCTCGTCAAATAGAAATGTTGGTTCTATACATTCTGACATATGGGAAGGGACAGCGAGTGAATTAAGTCAAAGCAATAGAATTGCAATTTATCCAATAACGGGCTGGTGGAAGTTAAGAACAAATCTACAGAAGTTCAATTCTAAAATCAGATACTCTTTAGTGGTAAGTATCGAAGCGCCAGAAACAGAAATTGACTTATATACTGTCATAAAGAATAAGATTGAAACTGAAATAAACGTTGAAAACAGAACCACAGTTTCTACTGAAATAACCTACTAATAATTTGAAAAATAAGTAAATGATTTAAGTTTCTTGATTTTTTAATACAGTCACGATATTCTCTATAATTGAAGAAAATCATGCCAGAATTAAAAATGTCAATTTTTCACTTCACAAAAACTAAATAAAGATGATCATTTCCCAGTGACCTATAGATCTGGAGTTTTATCAGCAATAGAAAAACCCACTGAGTTGGCAGATAACAGTTATCTACCACTTGGTTGTCCACTTCAAAAACTAAATCCGAGCTATTTTTTATATAATTTATAGCTTGAAATGCAAAAAAATAACCCTAATTCTTAATTGAAATTAGAGTTTATATTCATGTAGTTTTAAATTTTATAAAATGATTGCATAACAAATAAGCCTTTTTGTAATAATAGACTAGCAAAAGCATAAATATTAATAAAGCTAAGCCACTTTTTTATAAGTATGATACAAACCATTAAGTACAGGTTTTGATATTAATCTAGATTCAATTATATTCGTAGGCTTGTACTTAGGAAGCGGTATAGGCGTTTTACAATCAATACCTTGATGGGTACGGTGTGTATTATAATAATCATTTATATATTCTTTTAATACCCTGTACAAATGAGCTTCATTGATAGGGATTATATGGTTTGTTAGTTCTTGACGTATAATCCCGTTAACTCTTTCTGCAATACCATTTTGCCATGGTGAGTAGTAAGAGGTTCGTTTAGATTTAATTCCACTATCGGATAAAAATGTTTTGAATTC
The DNA here is from genome assembly GCA_964521745.1 of uncultured Peptostreptococcaceae bacterium. Taxonomy (GTDB): domain Bacteria; phylum Bacillota; class Clostridia; order Peptostreptococcales; family Filifactoraceae; genus Acetoanaerobium. The sequence goes on along the minus strand of CAZFTH010000021.1, from coordinate 8,345 downwards.
TTCACATACAAATACAGCGTCATTATCATGAATAAGATATTTAGGTTTATGATTATAAGGTGTTGCATTTCTAATTTGTTGCTTAACCCAATCTAGATTAGGATTTGTAGTAACAGCAAAATGTTCAATTTTTCTAGAACCATGATTAATAATTATAAGTACATATAGCATTTTAAAAAACAAGGTTGGAACAACAAAATAGTCCATAGCCCATATTTCTTTACTATGATTTTTAAGAAAAGTCTTCCAAGATTGAACCTGTTTTTCAGAGGGAGGTTTTCTAAGTGTAGGAATGTATTTGGTCATCGTATTCGGTGCAGGAGGATTTGTTATTCCCATAGAAAGCAACATTTCATGGATTTTCTCAGCCGACATTAAAGGATTCTCTTTATGTATTTCTTTTATTAAATCTATGACATCCTTTTTTACTGGAGGTCTTCCTGCTTTTTTAGATTTTTTACTCCAATGTATTTTAAAGGCAGTTTTTTGCCAACGAATAATAGTATCTGGATTGAATACAGCAGATAGAGGTTTCCAATTTGGATGAAACCTGGATATCAATACCCATAGTTGCCTGAAAGTCCTATTTGACTTAGACTTTTTTATTTTTTTATTTTCAAGTTGTCCAGTTAAAAGTGCAATTTGACTTCGAAGTGCTATAATTTCTAAGCTTTTAGCAGTATTATTCATAAATATTGCTTTAATGAATTGAAAAATATAATTAGCCCATTGTTTAATAAATTTTAAGAATGATTTCAATCTATTACCTCCTACTCTTTAGACACCCATTAATTATACATTTATATGTATGAACATACAATTGTGAATTTATAATCTTAAAATTCAAATGAAGCAGGTGACAATATGTTAGCAAAAATAAGCACAATACTTTATTTAGTAGCCGCAGCTTTACATTTTATAAATGGACAGATGGTTCTTTTTGTAATGTCAATAGTGCTGGGTATTGTCACTTTTGGATTAAGTGCATATATTAGTTATCTGCAGGTCAGCCCTCAGTTAAGAGAGTACAGAGAAACTGTTTATAAAATGGAAGCTGATGGAGCTAGTGATGAAGAGATACTAGAATTTATGGATGGGGAAACTGAGGTAGATGAAAGTAAATTAATAAATGCTCCTTTGTGGATGAATATAGTAGTTATGTTAGGTGTAATATCAAGTTTTGTAATATTTGGAATTGGGGTTATGGGTAGGTTTTAAGGGAGCAGACTCTTACTGAAAATAATGGAGGCAGTGAGCTAAAATGAAATCATATATAATAAAAATTGAACTTGAAGAATCCAATCCTTTAATTTGGAGAAGAGTCATCATGCCTGCGGGAGCTACCTATAAAAGACTGCATGATGTTATTCAAAATGCGACCAATTTCCAGAGCGGTTATCCCAGCTCAGGTTATCATTTATATGAATTTGACTTAACCAAAGAAAACAGGATTGTTACAGACGATGAAGAGGCATATCTTCAGCACCAACATTATAAAAAGAACAAGAAGTATTTTGAGGATCGTCTTAAAACGATGGATCCGGAATTGCTTGAGTTTGAAGTGCCATACCAGGAAAGATTAAAGATAGAAGTTAGAAAACCAAGTACACTAAAGATTGATGATTATCTTGAGAAACACAAAAAAATCAGATACAACTATGACTTTGGAGATGATTGGTGGTTTACCATTAGACTTGAAGAAATAGTTGATGACTACTATTTTGGATTCCCAACATTACTTGATGGAGCAGAAACTGCACCACCGGAAGAAGTCGGTGGCATCCACGGGTTCTATGAGTTTTTAGAGGCTTATCGTAACCCAAAACATCCGGAGCATGGTGACATGAAGGCTTGGGCTGAAGGTTTGTATTTCAAGGAATATGACCCTGACTGGATTAATCAAAGGCTTAAAGGGCTTGATTATAAAAAGACAGAGTGGGATAAAATTAATCACGAGAACTACAGAGTGATTGAGGATAAGTATAGAAAAATATAAAGATATATGATGAGGAAATAGAAATGGGGGACTGCCCAATGAAAAAAAACCTCGGTGTCAGACACTAAGTTATGAAGCACTAAGTTATTTGGTTGGACAAGTCATTAAAGACCTTGCAAAGAAATTTGTGAGGTTTCTTCATTTTTAGAATAAAGAATTTTTGTAATGGCTAAGCATGGTAGTCAAAATATGGATAGGAACTCAGATAGATGGTATAATATATAGAAACCCTGATGAGGAACTTGATAAATATAGACCTATAGTAAGACTAATACTAAAAGTATTTAAATACGTAACTCAGGAAAATGAGGATAAGCTAATGAAAAAAATAGATCAACTAGAAGGAAAAGGCGAAAAAATAATGACAATACTAGAAGAAAGAGAGCTAAGAGGAATAGAAAAAGGAAAAATAGAAGTTGCTAGAAATTTATTAAGTTTAGGTTTAGATATAGATAAAATAGTAAAGGCTACGGGATTAAGTGAAGAAGATATTAAAAAGTTGTTGAGTTAAAGGAAGTTTAAAGAAAAGGCCTTGCAAAGAAATTTGTGAGGTTTCTTCATTTATGGAAAATAAGTAGGTCAAGATAAAACCCTGGTAGGATGGAAGGTGAATAAGAAGATGAAACAGGCAAATATTGAATTTATACTCAATATGACAAAAGACTATTTAGATGGAAAAATTGATTTCATAACTTTTGGATTAGATTTTCCTTATGAAGTTGAAACAAGGTATAGGAAAATGGTAAAAGAAGATAGAGAAATAGCAGAACTTATTTATGATTGCTTGGTTGAAGATGGAGCAAGTTTATATAATATTTTATCAGAAGAACAACTTAAGGCAAAGATAGAAAAAGAGTATGAATATATTATAGGACTATAAAATCTAATAGAGTTTAGAAAAATTAATTAGGAAAGTAGAGATACAAATGGAAGCTTTAGATTATGTTTTAGAGCAAATAAAAAAAATAGCTAGTAAATACAAAATAGAAAAAGTTGTTTTATTTGGTTCCCGTGCTAGAGTAGACAATTCAAGGGTAAGTGATTATGATATTGCAATATTTGGAAATGAATTATCACCTATAGATAAAGCTCTATTTTCCTTTGATATTGAGGAGATAAGTACTTTGAAAAAAATAGATATAGTATTTATTGATGAAAGCTTAGATGATGAATTAATTAGAAATATCACAAAAGAAGGTGTGGTAATATATGAGCAAATTAAAGAATAAAATCCTTAACTTCAAAAATGCAACAAATAGATTAAAAGAAGCAGCCGAAGAGTTTAAACAGGAGAATGCTAGTGATGTTATTAGAGATGGACTTATTCAGAGGTTTGAGTTTACTTATGAACTTGCGTGGAAAACGATAAAAGAATACTTAGAGGACATAGGTATTATGGATAGAAATTCTCCAAAAGCAGTTATTAAAGAAGCTTATGTTCAAAAGATTATTATAAATGAAAATAATTGGTTACTTATGATAAATGATAGAAATATGACTTCTAATGTGTATAAAGAAGAAATGGCTGAAGAGATTGCAAGCAGAATAGTAGATTGTTATATAATGGAATTTGATTTGCTTTTAGAGAAATTAAATCAGTAGGGACGGTTAGTGTGTAACAAACTACTTAAAATTATATATGAAAACCCTAGGACAGTTACATGTATTCTGTGTGGCAAAGCTTGTCATGGTTGTTCTTTTTGATTTTCGCTCTATTTAAAAACAATTTAATAAAGCAATAGAATTAAATGAGGGTAATCAAAAAGAACCGTCCCTACTGATTTTTTAGCTAAGAGGTTACTTAGAAAAGAGGGTGTTATACTTTTGTCTTACATTAAGAAAAAAGAAGATAGGTTACTAAATGTATATTTTTTAAAGGATACGTTTGTTGTTGAAGGAATAAACAATTCAATTGATGATGTTATTGAAAAATGGATAAAGGCTTTTGAAGTTGATAAGTATGAGACTTTATACAAATTAGGTTTTGTAAAAAAAGAAAAATGGTTTTCTCCTTCATTAATTTATCTTCATGATATTGCTGAAATATTAATAAAAAAGCTTATCAGGGAGATAGATATAGAGTTTAAAAGAGAAAATGTAATTATTGAGTTATCAGAAAACGAGTTGATTGAACTTAAAGAAGAAATTCCTTTTTTAGTAGGGATGGAGTTTGTTGATGATGAATGGCTTAAAAATCTATGGAATAATTTACTTAATGTTTTTAAAAGAGAAATTAAAGATTTTGATGGAGTTGTAGCTAGATATTTTATTGAAAAAAGCTCAAATATAAATATGCCAGGGAAGGTATTTTTTCATTTAGTTGAAAATAAAGAAAAAGATTTTCCTTTTGCTTTTATGGCTACATATTCCTCAAAATCTGGATCGCATAAAAAGACTATACATACTCCATTAAAAAGAGCCCTTGAAGAGTTTGAAGGGGACAATAAAAAACTCATAACTTTAATATCAACTGTTATTAAAGTAGCAGAGTCTAGCAAGTTTATATCTGAACTACTTGAAAGTGGAGAACTTTTTTATCCCATAAAATTAACTTCAGAGGAAGCATATAAATTTTTAAAGGAAGTTGAGATTTATGAAAGTGAAGGAATTATCTGTAGGGTACCCAATTGGTGGAAAAAGAAAAGTAATTCAGTGAAGATGTCGATTGTAGTTGGTGAAAATTCACCTTCAAAGGTTGGCTTCGACGGCATTATGGATTTCATGCCAGTGCTTAAGGTTGGAGATGAGGAAATTTCAGAATCTGAGATTAGGAAGTTTTTGGAGATGGCTGAAAGCTTAGTAATGTACAAAGGGAAATGGATTGAGGTTGATAAAGAAAAACTAAAATCTCTTCTCTTAGTATTTGAAAAGGCTAAAGATTTATCGAATAATGAGGTTATTTCTTTTGCTCAAGCAATGAAAATGGAGCTAAATATAAATCATATAATAGATATGTCAAGTGAAGATTTGGATATATCTGTATCCAGTGGGAAATGGCTAAAAAATATTAGAAAGAAATTAGAATCTCCAGTAGCAGTTAATGTGAAAATCGTTTCATCTTTTAAGGCTAAGCTTAGAAAATATCAAGAAATTGGATATAGCTGGCTTAATCAAATGACTGATTTGGAGCTTGGAGCTTGTTTAGCTGATGATATGGGGCTTGGAAAAACAGTTCAAATAATAGCTTTTTTAGAATACCAAAGAATTGAAAAGGGTGGAAAAGCTCTTTTGATTTTGCCAACCTCATTGATTGGAAACTGGGAAAAAGAAATAGAAAAATTTGCCCCAGAATTACCTTATCAAATTCTACATAAAAGCATTGCTAAGAACTCTGATGGTATGAAAATAAATGAAGATAAATTTTTATATATAACTACCTACAAAATGGTATCTAAAATAGAAGATTTAAAAACTAGAAAATGGAATTATATGATACTGGATGAGGCACAAGCTATTAAAAATCCAGGGACAAAACAAACTAAGGAAATAAAGAGTATTAAAGCTAAAGTTAGGATAGCTATGACTGGAACTCCTATTGAGAATAGTTTAGGAGACTTATGGTCTTTATTTGATTTTCTAAATCCAGGACTTTTAGGAAGTCCAAAGGAGTTTTCTGATTTTGCAAATGGGCTTAAAGATGATTTGAAAGGATATGCAAAGCTAAGAAAGATAATAAGTCCTTTCATATTAAGAAGGTTAAAGACAGATAAAAGTATTATTTCTGATCTTCCAGAAAAGATTGAAGTGAAGGCCTACACTTCTTTATCCAAGAAACAAATAGCTCTTTATAAAGAATTAATCAAAAAGATTGAAGACTCTTTAGAGGATAAAGAAGGGATTGATAGAAAAGGAATTGTTTTATCGAGCATAATGAAATTCAAACAAATATGCAATCATCCTGACCATTATTTAGGGAAAGAAGATTATAAAATTCAAGATAGTGGAAAATTCGATAAGCTGAGAGAAATATGTGAGAGCATTTATGAAAAAAGGGAAAAAGTAATCATATTTACTCAATTCAAAGAGATGACTGATCCACTCTCTGAGTTTTTAGAGAGTATTTTTTCAAGAAAAGGGTTCGTACTTCATGGAAGTACACCAGTAGAAAAAAGGACAAAGATGGTTGAAGAGTTTAATAGCGAGCATTATATTCCTTACATGGTATTATCTTTAAAGGCAGGAGGAGTAGGACTTAATCTAACATCAGCAAATCATGTTATTCATTTTGACAGGTGGTGGAATCCTGCGGTAGAAAATCAAGCTACAGATAGAGCCTTTCGTATAGGACAAAAAAAGAATGTTGTGGTTCATAAGTTTATAACTAAAGGAACTATAGAAGAAAAAATTGATGAAATAATTGAAGATAAAATAAAGCTTTCAGGGGATGTACTAAGTTTAGATTCTGAAAAATGGATTACAGAGTATTCTAATGAAGAGCTTATGAATATGTTTGCACTGGATGGTGAATTATAATGCCTTTTTATAAATATAAGAAAAAAACTATTTATGACAAAGAAGCTATAGATATTGCACAATTCAAAGCAAGTAATTTGGGATTAACTCCAGTGAAAATAGAAGGTAGACAAATTGCTAAAAGTTGGTGGGGAAAAGCATGGAATAAAAATATTGAGAGCTATGCAGATTTTAGTAATAGACTTCCAAGGGGGAAAAGCTATGTACGGGCAAACACTATTTTGGATTTAAAGATCAACAAAGGGACTATAGATGCTATTGTGCAAGGAAGCAGAAGAAATCCATATATTGTGAAGATTCATATAGATGAGATAGAAAGATTTAGTTGGCTTCATATTGTAGACCTTTGCAATCATAGGATTGATTCTCTAGAAGGCCTTATAAGTGGAGATTTTCCCAAAGAGCTTGAGGTTTTGTTTACAGATAAAAAATATGGATTATTCCCTTCTTCTAGAGAAATTCATTTTAGCTGTACTTGCCCAGATTCGGCGAGTATGTGTAAACATGTAGCAGCAACTTTGTATGGAGTAGGTGCAAGACTTGATGATAATCCTATGCTCTTTTTTGAATTGAGAAACTTTGAAAGTGAAGAGCTTATCAAGAAATCCATGGAAAAAAAACTTGAAAGTATGTTTAAAAACGTAGGGAAAAAGAGTAAAAGAGAAATCAGTGCTGATGAGATTGATGATATTTTTAATCTTTGAGAATCTATTATAAAAAAAGGGATTTATATTTCTAATGTTTTGAAATTAAGTCTTTTTGACAATCAGTAGGCAATCAGTAGGGACGGTTAGTGTGTAACAAACTACTGACAATCAGTAGGGACGACAATCAGTAGGGACGGTTCTTTTTGATTTTCGCTCTATTTAAAAGCAATTTAAGAAAGCAATATAATTAAATGAGGGTGGTCAAAAAGAACCGTCCCTCATGATTTACACAAATCTAGTATCTGGATTGTATATGAGAAAGCAAGCCACATATACAGAAAATAGAATTTTTCCCTATGCTGATATGGATGAGCTTGAGGAGGAGTTGTTTACAAGAGTTAGGAAAATAGTAGGGAACATTAGGCCGGATCACCCATGGACTTCGATGGATAACATGGATATATTGAAGAGTGCTGGAATGTATTTAAAGGATCAGATTACAGGTGAAGAAGGTATTACTCTTGCCGGTATTTTGATTTTCGGAAGTGAATTGATGATTCAAACAGCTCTTCCACATTACAGAACAGATGCGATATTGAGAAAAGAAAATCTAGACCGTTATGATGATCGTGATGACATTAGAGTTAATCTTTTGAGAAGCTATGAAAGGTTAATGCAGTTTGTTTCTAAACATCTTAATGATAAATTTTATCTTGCAGGTGACCAGCGTGTAAGTTTAAGGGATAAAATCTTTAGAGAGGTGATATCAAATTTGCTGATTCATAGAGAATTTTCCAATCCATTCCCTGCGAAGATGGTGATAGAAAAGGATAGGGTATATATTGAGAATGGGAATAAGCCTCACGGAAATGGAACTATTGACCCTGAGGACTTTTCACCTTTTCCTAAGAATCCTAAAATTGCAAAGTTATTTAAAGAAATAGGATGGGTAGATGAATTGGGTTCGGGTGTTAGAAATATCTATAAGTATAACAAAATTTACTCAGGTGCAGATCCTGAGTTTATTGAGGGGGATGTTTTTAAGACGATTATTCCATTGACTGCTAAGCTAGGTGCACATGCTGGTGAACATGGTGAAATTCAAGATATGACATCGAAGATACTTGATTTTTGTAGAGAGCCTAAAACAAGATCCGAAATTCAAGAGTTTCTGGATATCAAAAGCAGAAGCTACTTTAGCCAAAAGGTACTTAGTCCGTTGATAAAAG